>JBBQCK010000481.1:0-2978 GCA_038318605.1 Tepidisphaerales bacterium
ATTCTGAAGCGCATTCAGCTCGACCGGCACATAGGGCAGCGCCGGATATGTCGGATTTCCCGCTGCCGGATAGTCGGCGCGCTCTTCGGAAATACCAGTCATTAGTAAATTGAAACCCTCCCTGCGGCGCGGCCGGCCGGCGCCCAGGATATTCAGACCCGGCGAAACTGCGACCGCATATTTCTCAATCAGATGGTGTTTGCCATCCCAAAGCGCGCTCATGGGAACAGATCGCAGCGATCCGTCAGGTACAAACACAATCGTCTTGACGTTATGGTTTTGAAGTTCCGATTCGATCGGCTTGATGATCCAGTCGAAAAGCTGCCGGCCGGATATCTGATATTCGTCGCTGGCAAAGTAGACGAGATATCGCCGAAACTCATGTACGACGCGCAGAAGCTGCTTCTGCGGAACCGGAACGGCGACGCGCTTGAAGTCGCCGCCATAAAAACTGAGCAGCAGCTCGGTGCGATCGGCAAGTGGAAGTATATAGACAATCGCCGCGGTCGGATCGGCATCTTCGATCTGCTTCTTCTGTCGGGCGATGACGCCCTGGCATTCATCCTGTAAGTAGTCCTGAAGCTCGGCGCCTTTGAGCAATTCAACAGCGTCGCGCGCCTGGCGCAGCGCGACCAGCGCCTCGGCGGGCTCGCCGGCGGTTTGGTCGCTGGCGGCGCGACGCAGCAACTGGTCGGCCAGTTCGTAATAGAGCGGCGCGATGTCGTCGCGGAACGTCAGCCGGCCACGCTGGTTGCCATTGCCGAGCACAAAGTCATTGCGGATGTCGTCGCCAAGTGTGGCGACGGCACGCCGATAAGCCGCCAATGCCGCATCTGATTTTCCCTGTCGGGATAGGATGCGGGCCGATTGCCACTGACATCGATACAGCGTGTAGCGATCCCGCGTCTGCTGGGCGGCATTCAACGCATCATAAGTCAATCGTTCGGCGGTGGGCAGATCGCCTTCAAGCTCGGCTGCCCTTGCCAGGCCGCTGGAGGCCTCTGCATACATCGCGCGATCGTTCAATTCTCCGGCAAGTGTCATGCCATCGGCAAACAATTGTTTTGCCTGAGCCGGAACCGCCGGCGCATCGGGCGTCGAGGCCGCGCGACATTCGCTTAGTGCTGCCGTAATCGTGGTGAAGGTGCGCGCGTTGTTTCGCGGCAGATCGACCAAACGCTTTTCGACGACATCCAGCCATTTTCTCGCATCGGCGGCGAATTCGTGCGCCTGCGAGCGCAAAACTGCCGCGCGGCGCGCCGAGGCACGCGAGCGCGCATCCTGCGTGGTGTCCGGCGCAACATCAATCAGGCTGGCGGCCTTTCCCGCCGATTCACACCATGTAGCGGCCAGCACCGCCATATTGGAGGCGGCCTGAACGCTCAGCTCGGCATCACCCCCGTCAACGCCGGCCTGATACGCCTGCCTGTAATGGGAAAACGCGGCATCGTAGCTTTCGCGATTGGCCGGAAGATATCGCTTATCCGCGTAATAATTTCCAAGATTGACCATCGCCGAGGCGGCCGCGGCGCGGTTGCCGTCGAAATCGGCAAGTTCGATGGCGCGTTTCAGCAATGCCGGTGCGTCGTGGGCGATTTCGCCGGAGGTGGCCGTGCCGGTGATCTCGGACGTTGGCGTCGGTGGCTCGTGGTGGTGCGCGTGCGCTGCGCTGGCGTGGCCGGTGTGGGCGGAATGGTCGCCCGATTTCATCTGCAATGACACATACGCATCAGGGCGAAATACAAGCACAGCGCCCAATGCATTAAGCGCCGCAACCTGACGTGGCCGATCACCTTTTGCCTCAGCCCGCCTCAGCACTTCGAACAACAATTCGTAGGCGTCATCGTAGTTGCCCTTCATCTGCGTCGCATTGGCCAGGTTGATCGTGGCATCGAGTGCGCCAGATTCATTGCGGGCAGCTGAATATCCCGCGGCCGCATGCCGATATTCGACGATCGCCTCATCGAATGCCCCGCGCCGATGGGCGTCATTGCCTGCTTGCAGTGCAGCGTCGGCAGCAGAATTGGCGGAATTTATCTCCGATGATGGCGGGCCAGGCTGCGCCGTCCGACAACCGACATGCGGGACGCTTGCGACGACGATCATCGTCAGAATGCACAGAGCACGGCAATCAATTCGCAAGTTCACAAAATCGATGATGCCCCCGGGCGTGGATCATTGTCAAGAAAATCCGCTGAGCCCCGCCTGGCCAAGCAATTCGACCTGCCGAGGCGTCCAGCATCGGGGAAGTGACAAATCAAGATCGACGCAGCCGAAAACGGCAGCGATATTTTGCCGCAATCCATCGATCCCATCGCCGGTCAGGGCGGACAGACGCGGGATATGATCACACCGCTCGTTCGGCGGGCTATCGACGCAATCCCATTTGTTGAACACGACCATTGCATCAGGAAATTCTGCCTGCATGTGTTCGATTTCTGCGTGGCAATTCGGATCTGATGCGTCGATGACGAGAATCCGCAGATCGCTTTGATCGATCAATGGGCGGCTTCGCTCGATAGCGGAGCGTTCGGTGGGGTCGCCGGCGTCGCGGAGGCCGGGCGTATCGATCAATTCGATAACAAGCCCGCCGACAGTTGCAAATTCGCCAACCCAATCGCGCGTTGTGCCGGGGAGGTCGGCCGTGATCGAACGTTCAGTCGCGTACAACTGATTTGCCAGCGTTGATTTGCCGACATTGGCCCGGCCGATGAGCGCGACCTGAGGCGGAAACAGTAGATGGCTGAGGGCGCGATCCTTTCGCAGGCGCTCTAGCGCCGCCCGCGTTGGAACAAATTCTTTCCACGCCCCCGCCTGAGCGAGCAGAGCGCGCAGCGCCATTTCGGTGCGCGCCAGCGGCATGTGCGCGGCGATCTCTGCCTCTATGACGTTGGCCGCGTCGATTGCTTCGGCGGGCAGCGCCCCGACGGCACGGGCAATGCGAGCGAACCCGGCACGGCCCAGCAGATTAAGGGTTT
>JBBQCK010000482.1:0-2975 GCA_038318605.1 Tepidisphaerales bacterium
GGCGCACCAGGATCAGGCACAATCCACCCGGCCGAAATTGCCGTGCAAGTGAATTGAGCACGTCCGCCGGCGCGGCGGCGTTCCTGAGCGAGGCGGGAATTGTTACAGCATGAAGTTTCATCGGTTCCCTGTTTCACTCCCCGGTTCAAGCGGCCAAGGTGGCCGTCGTTTGCAGCATCTCCTGAACAGTCGCCAAAAGCTGCCGCGGGCTGAACGGCTTGGCGATCATGACCTTGATCCCGCTGCGCTCCGTGTCTTCCGGATCGAGGTTGTAACCCCGCGCCGTAAGCAAAATCGCCGGAATCTTCGCCGTCGCCTCGGTCTGACGCAGCCTCTGACAAAGTTCCAATCCCGAAAGCTGCGGCATGTGATAGTCCGTGATCAACAGGTCCGGCCGTTCCGCAAGCGCCATCTCCAGCGCTTCCTGCCCGTCCCGCGCCGTCAGCACCCGATATCCCGCGTTCGTCAGCTTCAACGAGACAACATTCAAAATATGCGACTCATCATCGGCCACCAGAATCGTGTACGACCCTGCCGCCGCCGTCCCTGAATCTTCGTTTGTCGTGCTCATTCTCCAGTCCTTTCTGATACTTCAATCCACTAGATCCAGCTCAAAGCCAAAACATGTCCCCTTGCCCGCTTCGCTTTCCACAAACACCCGGCCATGATGCACCGTCTCCACGATGTGCTTCACCATCGACAGGCCCAGACCCGTGCCCTTGGCCATGTGGCTGTTGGCCTCGCACCTATAGAACTTATCGAATACGAAGGGCAGGTCCTTTGCCGGGATTCCCACACCCGTATCACTTATTCGCATTACAACCTTGCGATTGGCCTCGTCCACGTCCGTTGTAACCGTCACCCGCCCATCTTCCGGAGTGTATTTCACCGCGTTGCTCAACAGATTCAGCACCGCCTGGTACAGCATGTCCTTGTCGATCAATGTCTGATAAAACGCCGGTGTAAAACGCTCCTCGACCGCGATCCGCTTATTCCCCGCCTGCGGCGTGATCACCTCAACCGCCTCGCGCGTCAGCACCATCAGACTCTGCGGCCGCTTGGCGATCTTCACCAACCCCGACTCAATCCGCGAGATATTCAAAATGTTGTCAATCAGTCTTTCGAGGCGGTTCGCTTCGTTATTGATGACCCCATAAAACTCGCCCTGCGTCTTTTCATCCGTTGCCTCACCATCAATCAGCATCTCCGTATACGCCTTGATGCTCGCCAAAGGCGTGCGCAGTTCGTGGCTGACCGACGACACAAAGTCGTTCTTCATCTGCGCCAGTTCGCGCTCGCGCGTCATGTCATGCAGCACCGCCACGACGCCAAACGGTTCTCCGTTGCGATCCGCCACGCTCGACAGCGTGACCTTGAATGTCCGCTCGCCGACTGGCGTTTGCACGACATGCTCCACGATGCGCCGGCCGGACTTGCTGTTTCTCTGGCGCGTCTCGCGAATCATCGTGACCATCTGCGAATCGCGCAGCAGCTTGTCGATCGGCCGCCGCCCGGATTCCAGCTCAAAATCAAACGTCCGCGCCGCCGAGTCATTCGCCAGGACCAGCTCGTCAAAAGGATCGGTCACCAGCACCGCATCGGAAATACTGTAAATAATCGCACGGGCATGCTGCCGCTCCGCCGTCGCCACCTTCAGTTGAATATCCAACTCCCTGGCCCGCAACGAAGACTGCGAAACCGCCTGCGTCGCCAGTGCAATCACCCCATTGATCGAATCCGTCAGCCCACCCAGCGTTGCCGCCGGGCAACTGATTTCCACCAGCTTCTCCATCGCCCTTACATGGCGCAACCGCTGTTCGAGTACGCGGGCACTTCTATAAAGTTGCAAATTGCTGAACAACCCCAGTGCCGCTGCCGCAAGGTAAAATCCCGTCGCCGCGACGTGCGACAAGTCAGCCCGATTGCCCACCAGCTTCAGCAGCCCGATGTGCTCCGGAAAGAGCGCCGCGGTTCCGCAGGCCAGCAGAACGACGATCAGTATTGGAATCAGGGCGTTGCGACGCACGTGTATTTCCCGGCTGAGGGTTTGCGATTTCGTGGCGGCCAACGCCGCCCGGGCGCTCGTTGAATCATTCATCGACGCCAAGGCTCGCCAGCAGCCGTGCCGCCAGCTCATCGTCCGGCTTGAGCTTCAAAGCCTTCGTGTAATAGGCAAGCGCTTCCTGCCGCCGGTTCTGCTTCTCCAAGACGCATCCGATCATGCAAAGCGGCGTCGGATCGGTCGGCGCCAGCGCGCTCGCATTGCGAAAACTCCCCATCGCTTCGTCAAGACGGTTTTGTTTGAAACGCAGATACCCCGCCATCAACTGCACTTCCGGATTCGCCGGCGAAAGGGCGGCCGCCTTTTTCAAAGCCATTTCCGTCCGCGGAAAGTCATCCATTGCCATGGCTGCCTTCGCCAGGCTCAGGTAAAGCCCCGGAACCGATGAATCGAGCTGCGCCGCCGCCTGAAACGCATCCCGCGCCTCGCGCGGCTTGTTCAATTCCAGATTGCATTCGCCAAGGGCCGTATAAAGATCGGCCCGCTGGGCATATCCCTTCTGCTCGAAGAGCCGCCCGATCGCCAGCTTCGCCTCACCAAACCGCGACGCAAAATAGAGCGCCATCGCATAATGTTCCTGCACCGACGCATCATCCGGCTTCAATATGCTCGCCTGGCGCAGCACGTTGGCGGCCTCGTCGTATCGCCGCTTGCGCACCAGCATCTGCCCAAGCGAATCGCGCAACGCGGCGCTGTTTTCAAAGTAAGCCGCCTTTTCCTTCAGAAGCCCAATCGCCTCTTCCGCGCGATCGAGCGAAACCATCATTTCGCTCCGCGCCATGATGTAAGACAATTCCGCCGGCCGAAGCTCCGAAGCCTGCTGATAGGCCTCCAGCGCAGCATCCGGCTTCTGCCAGCGCTGATAGATCACTCCCTGGTAATAAAAGCTGTCCGGGCTTTTCGCATCGACCTG
>JBBQCK010000483.1:0-2973 GCA_038318605.1 Tepidisphaerales bacterium
GTTGTCCCCGAAATAATCCTCGTCATATCGCGTGGTGATGCGCGTGTCGCCCGGGCCGATTCCGGTGCAAAATGGATGAACCGTCGCATCGAGCCGGCCGGTGTTGAAGTCGTATCCAACCAGCCGCGCTGCCTCCAGACCCAGCTTCTCCTGCCCCGCGCGTGGATAGCAGCCCTGTAAAATTTCAATTGGCGCGGCCTTTCCGGACTCGACGATGCGCCCCACGAGTTCGATCAGTGGATCGCGCAGTCCCTCGAAAACCCGGCTGATGCCCGCCCGCGTTGCCCCCGGCTCGTATTCGTCGATCAAGGCGTCGTATGGATGCTGCTTGTAACCCGCGGCATTCGCCTCCTCGCGCTTCAGGGTGACAATCTTTTCCAGCCACGGCGCAAAATCCTTGAACGAGGACTTGCGCCGCGCTTCCACCCACGCCTGCTCGCCAAGAACGCCGGTGCGCGTTAATTCCTCGACCAGCCGCGTCGGCATCCTCACGGCGCGGTCATACATTCGCCGCGTTTCGCGTACGTTGGCGGCGATATCCGACGCCGGATCCTTCACCGCATCGCTGGCTTCGAGCTTCGAAAGGATCTCGCCAACCCGTGGCCGAATGAATTGTTCGTGGCACATCCGCGCCAACAGCGACTGCTGCGTTGCCCGATGCTCTGCGGCGCCGGGCGGCATATAAACGCGTTCATCCCAGCCCAAAACACTCGATATCGATCCCAGCACGCCGATCTCGCGCAGGGTTTTCACGAGTTCGTTGTACACATCTGACGCAGAGAAGCTTCGCTGGCCCATGCAGCCATCTCAACCGCCGCCGGTCGATGCGTCCAGCACCTGCGATTCCGCACCTGCGCAATTCTCATCATCGAAGTTGATTCAACAGCGCCGAAAAATCCGCCGGATCGGCGGCCGCTGCGCTGATGGGCGGATCAAACTGCGCGCCGTCAAGTTGCGCCGCGTGTAACATCTGCCGCGGCGCCGCGGCCGCAATCGCCGCCGGCGCATATGCGCGGTCGCCCAATATCGGATGCCCGATCTGCGACATCATCACCCGAATCTGATGAAGAAATCCGGTGCCAAGGTCGATTTCAATCAGCGTGCCGGCCGAAAATGTTTTGACGGCGCGCCAGTTTAGATGGCATCGCCGCGATCCCGGCGGAACATCCGCGGTGTCGATGACACGCACAAACGCCGGCTGATGCCTTGCGATCGTCAACGTCATTTCCTCGCGCCGCTGTCCACGCAATTGCCCGGCGACGATCGCCCGATATCGCTTGCTGATCGCGCGCCCGCCGATCGCAACGCGCAGGCGTTTCCAAGCGTCGTCGGACGTAGCCACCAGCAACACGCCTGACGTATCAACATCCAGCCGATGCACCACCCCGCTGCGCAATCCCCCTTCGCCGATGCCCTGCACCTGAGGATACAAAGCGACAACACCGTTCATCACCGTATCCGTTTCATCAAGCCGCAGCGGATGCACGGACAGCCCGGCCGGCTTGTTCACCGCAATCCAGCCCGCTCCGCTTGCCAGTATTTCGATCGCCAGCGAACTATTCGGTACAACGCGTTGATCCCTGGCGCTGGCCGGGCCTTCGATAGTGACAGTGTCTCCCAACCCGATCGTCCGGCTCTTGTCGCTCTCGCGAATGAACCTGCCGTTCAGCTCCACCCGCCCGTCGCTGAGCAGGCGCTTCACCTGTGCGCGCCCAATGTCCAATGCCCGCGCTAAAAACACGTCGAGCCGCAAGCCAGCGCTGGTTTCATAGCAGACCAGCGCGCGCCGCAGGTCTGTGTCCTTGTTGCTGATGTGCTGAACAGGTTCGCTCACACAACCAGTCTGTCGGCAAGTAGTTCCGCCGGCAAGTCGCGGCGCGGGCCGAATGGTGGCGAAAGTCGGCCAGCCTTCTTCATCCGCACGCCGACAGTTGCCACGCCCCGCGTTTGGTCGCTACAACATCCGGGCAATGAACGATGGCGAAACAGATCGTCCCCGCCCTTGGATCGGCGTCACAATGGACACCGGCCACCAGCTGGATCGGTATCAGTTGCATCAAACCTATGCCCAGTCGATCGAATGCGCCGGCGGGTTGCCCGTCGCCATACCTTATGGGCTCGATACCGGGCTCATTGGACAACTCCTCGACGGCTTGGACGGATTGCTCTTCACCGGCGGGGATGATCTCGATCCGACACGATGGGGCGAAGCCCTCCATTCCCGCGCCGAGCCGGTCGATCCGGCCCGCGAGCGATTCGAGTTTGCGCTTCTCGCCGAGGTGGAGCGGCGGCGCATGCCGGCGCTGTGCATCTGTCTCGGATGTCAGGTGCTCAATGTTCATCGCGGCGGCACGCTGATCCAGTTTTTGCCGGATAATGAGCGCGCCGGCGCAATCGAACATCGAAAGCTGAATCCCGGCGAGCCGCCGCGTCATGCGGTCAAAATTGCCGACGATTCCCTGCTGGCCCGCGTGATTGGCGGCGAGGAGCTGCTTGCCAACACCTACCACAAGCAGGCGATCGCAAAGCTCGGCGACAATCTGCGCACCGTCGCCACAGCGCCAGACGGAATCATCGAGGCAATCGAGGATCCTTCGCTGCCGTTCATGCTGGCCGTGCAATGGCACCCCGAACGCATCTTC
This sequence comes from Tepidisphaerales bacterium, assembly GCA_038318605.1. Lineage (GTDB taxonomy): Bacteria > Planctomycetota > Phycisphaerae > Tepidisphaerales > Tepidisphaeraceae > JBBQCK01. The sequence continues at coordinate 2,643 of JBBQCK010000483.1, forward strand.
ACGGAGCCTCGACAACTGCGCCTGTTCGCGGCGCTCGTGGACAAATGTCGCGAATGCCGTTGATTGCGCTTCGGCTTGCGTGAACGCCATCCGCGGCCTTGAACCCGGACGGCTTGTGTAGAGAATCGCGCGCCGCGATGACAAACACACCCGCGCCTGCTTCCGGCGTTACAGATTTTGAAAACCCGCAACTGGTCGGCCGAAATCGACTTCCAGCCCGAACCGGCTTTGTACCCCGCTCGGAAAATTGCCTTATTCCGCTCGACGGCGTTTGGAAATTTCATTTTGACCGATCCCCGGCCGAAGCGCCTGACGGCTTTGAGACGGAGGA
>JBBQCK010000484.1:0-2969 GCA_038318605.1 Tepidisphaerales bacterium
GGCAGTTCAAATGGCATGGGGCTGGGTCTCCTTAAAGTAATATGGCATTCAGGTGTGGTGCGCGCCACGACGGCGCGCGCGTTCATGGCACCAAATTGCATCATATTCGGCCGCGTCCGGCCGTCTATGCCTATTCTTGGCGTTTGGCGGATTCATGGTACGATGCGTTCGTTCATAGACAGCGCAATGCCGATTCGCAGGTTGCGTCGGCGAACCGTGGGCTTCACATGGCAACTGAAAATCCACTCCCCGAGCCGGCGCCCGTCGGCGCCGCCGTATCTCATGCGGCGTCAGATCCGATCATCCCGGCCTACGGGCGAGAAATACCGGGCGCGGCCGTTCCGCTTTGGGCCGATCCGCGATGGCGCAGGCCGGGCCACCAGGTTCTACTGCTGCTGGGGCTTTGGGTGGCTTATGCCCTGATCGTTCGCGCGCTGGGAACCGCGACTGCCTGGCGCTCCTCCGCGCCGCCGCTTTGGGCCTGGTGGAGCAGCGAAATTCGACATGATCCCTCATGCTTTTTCTGGCATTTTCCGCCGTTCCTTCTCATGGCGGGATGGATTTTCTCCGTCCGCCGGCTCTATCGCACCGGCGCGCGCCCTGCGTGGGTGCTCCCCGCGGGTCTGGCGTTCGTCCTGCTGTTCAACATCAGCATCTCGATGATGCGCGGAGGATTTTCGGAGTTGCATCGGCCATTTACCGCGGCTGACCGTACCGGGATTGAGTATGCCCATGATGTTTGGCGCGTACACGACACCGTTTCCTGGCTGCGCGACTATCACCTTATTCTCAATCAGCTGACCCTTCATTCGCGAACCCACCCGCCTGGCGCGGTCCTCGTGCTGTACTGGAGCCGTCAGATTTTCGGCGGCGCGATCATCAATTCCGTCTGGTGCGCGATCCTGCTCTCCGCGCTTGCCGTCGTGCCGGTTTATCTTTTGGCACTCAAAATGTACGGCCGTCGCACCGCGCTGGCGGTCGTGGCGCTCTATGCGCTGACGCCGAATCTCGTGCTGTTCGGCGCAACATCCATGGACGGCGTATTTGTCCTGGCGCCGATGGTGGCGACTTACCTGATGTACCGGGCTTTGCGTGCGAGAAAGCGCGGCGCGCTTCAGGTCTATTGCGCCGCTGCCGGCGTGGTCATGGCCGCCGCTTTTATGCTGACCTACACCACCCTCATCGTCGGTCTGCTGCTGATGGCTGTTGGCCTGCTGGTGATGCGCAGCAACTCGATCGATCTGCCGCGACGGCGTGTGGCCACGGCGTATGCGATCGCGCTCGCGGCATTTGCTCTTTCTCTGCTCAGCCTGCATTGGGGCACGGGATATCAATTTGTCGCGTCGCTGAAGGTGTCGATCCATTCCGACCACACGGTCATGGAAACCCATCGCCTGACTTTTGGCCGATACTTCGACATCAGTATTGCGAACGTGCTGGCGTTTCTGTTTGGGACGGGCCTGGTCAATGTGGTGCTTTTCGGCCGCGAGATTGCTGCCGATATTCCACGGTTGCGCCGCGGCGGTGTCTCGTGGGCGATCGCGCTTGCTGCCACATTGCTGGTCATTTCCTTTGCCCGACTTTTCACATGGGAAACAGAACGCGTCTGGCTCATGCTCGCGCCGCTGGTGGTGTTGTGTGCGGCCCACTGTGCCGGCTCGCGGCCGGGCCGCGGCAGCCGAATTGAATGGGCGATGCTCGTGCTGTTCACGCAGACTTGGCTCACACAAGCCGCGCTCTGGACGATGTGGTAGCGGCCGCTGAGCCCAATCCGTTGGCGGACACGCTCAGCAATGAGTTTTTTGAATCTTTGGACATTGCGGTTTATGGCGGCGCGGCGCTACCCTTGGGGTGGAGTTGCGTATGTCCATGTCCGTTGAAGAGCAAGGCTGGAGCGATCAGACAGATGATCCCCGCCTTCGCGAATTTGCCGAGGCCGAGGATCGCTTTCTTTCATTCGTCTCGCACGACATCCGCGGAAGCATCAATGGCGTGCTGCTGATGATGGAAGTCATCCGTCGCGATCTGAGCGACGAGGAGCGTTTCGCCGAAACCGTCTCAGACATCGGATCGATCCGCCAGTCGCTGTTGACGAGCATCCGCACGATGGATCGCCTCGTACAGGCGGAGCGTCTGCGGATCGGGCGAACCGTCGGCCAGCCAAGAGAGGTGTCGCTTCGGGACCTAGTGCAGGTGGTCGTTCGTCGATCGCCCCTAGATCTGTCAAATCTATCGATCGACGTCGCGGATGTGACTATAACTGCGGATGGCGAACTCCTCGGAGTAGCGTTGCAGGCGCTTCTGGAGAACGCGCGCAAACATGCGCCCGGGCCTGTGGAATTGACGCTTGAGGCAAATGGACGAGAGGCGCAGCTGCGCCTGAGCGTGCGCGACCACGGGCCGGGCCTGTCGGCCGAGCGGCTTGATCGCCTACTCGCCGGCGCTAATGGAACGCGCTACGACGCCAGAACAGGGCTCAACATCGGCCTGATGTTGGCGCACCGGGCGATGACTGCCGCGGGAGGACGGTTGACTGCGCGATCCGTCCCTGGAGAGGGCTCGGAATTTACGCTATTGATCCCCCGCTCCGTTCCCGCCGGTCAACGATCGCATGAATCGCCGCCACAAGCAGATTCAAACCGAGCAGCGCGCACATCATCGGGGCGATGATGCTGGCGCATTGCATATCGAGATAGGTAATGCCCCGCCAGAAAAACGCACCCGAAATCAACAACAATAATACGCCGACATAGTTACGCATCAAAAACAATCCCTTCACACATTACAAACGGGCATTTCCATTCACCCATGTGCACCCGGCTGATCATCCATCATATCTGCCGGGTTTTGCGGCAATTGATCGCTCAATGCCCACTTGCTGACATCCCCCCGCCGTCTGGCGGGTGAAAAAGAAGCCTACGCGGTGGGTGTTAACGAATGCTGTGCCGCGCATCAGTTATTTGATAAGC
>JBBQCK010000485.1:0-2969 GCA_038318605.1 Tepidisphaerales bacterium
CCGCAGACGCCCATGCAGACTCATGAGAATGTTTGCCGACCACACTAACGCAAACAGCGCCAGCACATATCCGCGCCAGTCGTCAAGCAGCAGATGAAAACGCGTCAGAGCGATAAAGCCGATCGCGACATAATGGCTGAAGCAATACTCGCAGGTAAAAAGGTAAAAAGCCTTGCGCGACAGCAGCCTGCGGCAGGTTTTCGATCGATCGGCGCAAAACTCGCGCGGCTCCCTGAAGACATCCTCGTGCGTAACCGTCCACGCCACGCAGGCAACTGGGATCGCCAGAACAAAGAGCCAAAGCACCTGCAGGCCGGGATGCGCGCTATCGGGAGCCATGCCCCAAGTGTAGGCAGGCGGGCGAACTCCGGCCGTGGTCGCACGTCGGACGGCGCGGACTTACAATCGACACTGCCGTGCCGGATATTATTTTAACCACACTCAATGCCCGCTATACCCACGCGGCGTTCGGCCTGCGCTATCTGATGGCGAACCTGGTGGCGCTCGCCGGACGAGCGGCCATGCTCGAATTCGACATCAGCCACCGTACGACCGACATATTGGAGCGCATACTTGGTGAAAATCCCCGGATCGTCGGCATCGGGGTGTACATCTGGAACGCACGGGAATCGCTGCAGCTTGTCGGCGAATTGAAGCGCCTCCGGCCGGATGTCGTAGTAATCGTCGGCGGCCCGGAAGTTTCGTATGAAACGCAGTTGCAGGAAATCACCACCGTGGCGGATTTTGTCGTCACCGGGGAGGCAGATCAGGCGTTTGCCAGCCTGTGCGGACAGATTCTCGCAGGCAGGCGCCCGCTTCAACGCATTATCGCGGCCGATCTGCCGCAATTTGAAACACCTTCGCGAGATGACGACGCCACGCCGCCCGTCAGCCTGCCCTATTCCCTATACACCAAAGAGGATCTCGCCCACCGCGTCATTTATGTGGAGGCATCGCGAGGGTGTCCGTTCAAATGCGAGTTCTGCCTGTCATCGCTTGATGTGCCGGTGCGCAATGTGCCGCTCGATGATTTTTTAGCCGCGATGCAGGATCTGCTCGACCGGGGGGCGCAGTCGTTCAAGTTTGTCGATCGAACCTTCAATCTCAACCTGAACATTTCAAAAGCGATTCTGTCGTTCTTTCTGGAGCAATGGAAGCCGGGGATGTTTCTGCATTTTGAAATGATTCCAGACCGGCTGCCCACGCCGCTGCGCGAACTGATCCGCCAGTTCGAACCCGGCGCTTTGCAGTTTGAAATTGGAATCCAGACATTTAATGAATCTGTCTCATCACTGATCTCCCGCCGGCAGGACAACATCAGGGTCGAGGAGAATCTTCGCTGGCTGCGCGCCGAAACCGGCGTACATGTGCATGCCGATCTGATCGCCGGCCTTCCGGGGGAGGACATTACCTCATTCGGCGCGGGATTCGATCGACTCGTGGGCCTGGGCCCGCAGGAAATTCAGGTGGGCATCCTGAAGCGCCTCCGCGGCACTCCGATCATTCGCCACGATGTTGAGTGGGGTATGATCTACAGCCCGCATGCCCCCTATGAGGTGCTGCAAACGAAGCTGATTGATTTTAAGACGATGCAACGCGTTCGCAGATTTTCCCGATTCTGGGATCTGGTTGCCAACAGCGGCAATTTCACCGTGACTATCCCACTTATGAAAGTTGACGGCTCGCCCTTCGCGGCGTTCTGGGCCTTCAGCGAGTTTGCCTACGAGGCGGCCGGCCGAACACACGCCATTGCGCTGTCACGCCTGGCTGAGTTGGTGTTTTATTTTCTTACCGAACGCATTGGCCTGGCACCGCAAATGGCGGCCGACGTGCTCTGGCGGGATCATCTGCGCTGCGGCCGGAGCGATCGGCCCGCTTTTCTCAAGCCATTTGTCGGCGATGCGCCAATTCCGCGCCGTGGCGCCCGCGGGCCAGCGGTCGCGCAGCGTCAGGCGCGCCATCTCTCGTAACCCGCGATATTTTGCGCAGAATGGCGCGCATGCAGAAAACGGATCTGATCGACCCGACGCCATCGAGCATGCTGTGGCATTACGGCATAGGGCACATGCCGGATTTTTTGAACAAATGGGATGGCCCGGTCGGCTGGGTGCGATGGGCTCATCGCGGCGTGTATACGCTGAGCAAAGTTGAAATACCCAAAAGCCAGCAACGATATGTCTTCAAAAAGTTTGAGTTTCGCGTGGACGAATCGTTCCCTGAGGTGCTGGATGCCTGCGCCGATCCGGATCGATTCGGCAAGACTTGGATTTCGCCGAATCTGAAAAAGGGTCTGGTAAAACTTTGGGAACTCGGATACGCGCACTCCTGGGAAGCCTGGAGCGAGGGCAAGCTTGTGGCCGGTCTCTTTGGTGTGCAGGTCGGCGGGTATGTGAACATGATGTCGATGTTTACACGCGTAAGCCACGCCGCCAAATGCGCATTGGGGCGTGGATTGATCCACATGCGCGAACGCGGCTTTGCATATTGTGACTGGGGCATGGTGCCGAAGCATTCATTGAACTACGGCGTGGAATGGTGGCCGCGATGGAAATACGAACATGTCCTGGCGACTGAGATGCTGAAGATCAATCCGTCCATGACAGATAAGCGGCCGGCATCCCCAATTCCATGGCAGCTCAAAGTCGGCGCGCCGGTGGTAAAGCTGGCCCGCGGTATCCGGCGGCGCACCATCGGGGAAAGCACCGTCGAACCTTCTCCGCCGGCCGATGCCATCGAGCATGGCGACATGGAAGGCGGCGAAGCCGTCGAGCGCCCTGTCGCAATGAAAGTTGACGATGTGCCCCCTGCCGGCGACACCACCGGCGCTACCGGTATGCCATAGTGTTCCCGCTAAAATCCAACGTCAATGCGGGGCTTTCCGACGCTCCGCGGCGACAATGCGATCATCATCGAATTGACACTCCGCGCCGCCGCATGCAGAGTGGCGCACGTAGCATTTGAGGCAATGC
>JBBQCK010000486.1:0-2967 GCA_038318605.1 Tepidisphaerales bacterium
GACCCGCCTCCAGCGCAAATTGCAGCGCCGTCTGCCGCGCAAGGAAGGGGAGGAGCGCCCACCTGAATGGCTGGAAAATGTCGAGCGTGAGGCCGAGCGCAAGGAGCATTGCGCAAAATGCGGCCAGAGCATCCCCTCCTATGCCGAAGGTGTCTGCCCGCGTTGTCTTCAGAAAAAGGCGATTCTGTGGCGGCTGCTGGAAGTCGCGAGGCCGTATCGGCCACGGATTTTCATGTCGCTGGCGCTGACGCTGGCGGTTTCCTTGATGGCGACGCTGCCGCCGGTCTTTAACCGATATCTGATCGACCACGCCATCAAGGAAGGCAACGTCGCGGCGCTCTGGAAGTGGTGCATCGCGCTCGGCGCCGTGATCGTCGTATCCGAATTTCTCGGCGGATGGCGTATGCGCATCCTGGCCATGGTGGGCACATGGGTGACGCGCGACCTTCGCCATCAGGTCTACGCACATCTGCATGAGCTTGGCCTGCGCTACTTCGCGAAGCGGCGCACTGGCAGCCTCATCACCCGCGTGACCAACGACACCGATCGCCTGTGGGATTTCATCGTGTTCGGTTCGGTGAACATGATCCGTGACGTCGCGATGATCTTTTTCATCTCGATCATGATGTTCTATCAGAACTGGCAGCTTGCGACGGTCGCACTGGCGCCGCTTCCGATTCTGGCGGCGCTCACCTATTGGCGCGGAATCACGATGCAGCGCCTATTCGGGCGCCTATGGACCTACTGGTCACGCATGGGAGCGGTCGTCGGCGACGCGGTACCGGGCGTGCGCGTGGTGAAGGCATTCGCCAACGAATCGCGCGAGGTTCAACGCTTCGATCGCCGCAGTAATGAGTACACCGAAAAAGAACAGGAAATCCACCGTGTGTGGACGGGGCTGTCGCCCTTGGTCAGCGGCCTGATGCGCTTCGGCACGCTTTTCATCTGGGTGCTCGGCGGCTACATGGTGATCCGCCACGGCAATTCTGGAAAATACACGCTCGGCATGCTCGTCGCATTTACGCAGTACGTCTGGCAGTTCTATCAGCCAATTATGGAACTGGCGAACTCCAACCGCGTTGTAACGCGCGCCGCGACCAGCGCTCAGCGCGTGTTCGAGGTGCTCGACACTCCGCCGGAAGTCTATTCCCGATCCGATGCCGTGGTGCGCGAGCGCCTTCAGGGCAGCTTGGAGTTCCGGCAGGTTTCGTTCAGCTACGAGGGCGCCCAGCCCGCGCTGCGCGAGGTGTCGTTGGCCGCCGCCCCGGGAGAAATGATCGGCCTGTGCGGGCCAAGCGGCGCTGGCAAATCCACGCTGGTCAATCTGATCTGCCGCTTCTATGACGTGACAGATGGACAGATTCTTGTCGATGGCATCGACGTGCGCGACTACGACGTGCGCTGGCTCCGTCGGCAGGTTGGCGTCGTGCTGCAGGAGCCTTACCTCTTTCACGGCACAATTTCCGACAACATCCGCTATGGCAACCCAGACGCCTCCGATCGCGAGGTGATCGAGGCTGCGCGGGCCGCCAATGCGCATGATTTCGTCGTCGGGTTTCCCGATGGCTACGACACCATGGTCGGAGAGCGCGGGCAGAGCCTGTCCGGCGGCGAACGTCAGCGCATCAGCATCGCCCGCGCGATTCTGCACAACCCGCGCATCCTCATTCTCGACGAGGCAACAAGTTCGCTCGATACCGAAACCGAAAAGCAGATTCAGGAGGCGCTCGACAGGCTCGTGGAAGGCCGCACGACTTTCGCCATCGCCCACCGCCTCAGCACATTGCAATCGGCCGACCGGCTGGTGGTCCTGGAAAATGGTCGGGTCGCCGAAACCGGCACGCATTCCGAACTCGTCAACAAGCCCGACGGTGTCTATGCGAAATTAAATCGCACTCAGTTGGAAATGCAGCAGCAGGTCGCAATCGCCTGACCCTGATCCGCAATCGCCATGTCCTCATTGCGCCGGCAATGTTCGCCGGGAGCGCGGTTCGTCGCCATTCGCAGTTCACGCGTCATTCCATCATGCCGCGCAGTATTTCAAGATTGACCGAATCCCACTCGCGCCCGTTGTCATCCTTGTCTTTGGGCGTCTCAAGAATTTTTGGCGTCTTTGCCCAACGCGCATCTCGCACGATCGGCCGGAACCCGTCGAGGCCGATCGTTCCCCGGCCAATATGATCGTGCCGATCAACGCGGCTTCCGAGCGGTTTTTTCGAATCGTTCAGATGCCAGACTTTCACCCGCGAAAGCCCGACGGTGGATGAGAGCTGTTTGATGAACCCTGCATATTTTCGGCCGCGCCAATCATAGCCTGCCGCAAACAGATGGGCAGTATCCAGACACACGGCAAGTCGCTCAGGATCCTTCACCCGGTCGATGATCTCCGCAAGATGTTCCAGCTTGTACCCCAGCGAAGTTCCCTGCCCGGCTGTGATTTCGAGACAGGTCGCCACCGGCGAATCGGCTTCCTGCGGAACGCGCTTGTGTACCGCATCCAGCCCTGCCGCCACGCGCTTCAATCCCACATCCTCGCCCGATCCCATGTGCGCGCCAGGATGTGTTACGAGGTATGGAATGCCAAGCGTCACGCAGCGGGAAAGCTCCTCGACAAACGCGTCAATGCTTTTGTTCCACAGCACATCATCCGGTGAGGCGAGGTTGATGAGATAGCTGTCGTGGCTGACGGACTTCTTGAATTTAAGCCTTTTACAGCCGTTTTTCCACGCTTTTACCGTGTCGTCCAGCAGCGGCGGTACGCGCCACTGCTGCTGGTTCTTCGTGAAAATCTGCACGGTATCGAAGCCAAGGTCCCCGGCCTTCTCCAGCGCGTTGTGAAGTCCGCCGGCGATGGAAAGATGTGATCCGAACATGGGCTGTACTCCCGCGGCAGCGATGAGTCTGTCGATTGGTCGCCGGTATCGCGACGGCGAAGCCGCCATCTTCAACATCGCGCAAGGCCTGTCC
>JBBQCK010000487.1:0-2961 GCA_038318605.1 Tepidisphaerales bacterium
GCGTCGCGGATTGGGCAGCGAGCACCGAAAGGAGTTGGCCATGCCAACCGTACGCGACATTCTTGGGGAAAAGGGAAACCGCGTTTTTGACATTTCCGCCGATGCCACGGTTCTCGATGCCACCCGCATCATGAATCATAATAAAATCGGCGCGCTCGTCGTCAGCGACGAAGGCCGCGCGGTTGGCATCTTCACCGAACGCGACGTCCTGCGGCGCGTGGTTGCGCAGGAACGCAGTCCCGCGCGCACGCAGGTGGCAGAGGTGATGACCGGCGATGTGGTCTGCGCAACCGAGGAGATGGACTGCGATGAGGTCAGCCGCATCATGCGCGACAAGCGCGTGCGCCACATGCCCGTCTGCGACGGCGATGGCGGTATCAAGGGAATGATTTCCATTGGCGATGTCAATGCGCTTCACGCATCGGATCAGGAGCAGCAGATCTACTTCCTCAACGAATACATCTATGGCCGGGTCTGATGCTTCCGGCAGCGCCGGGGCGTTACGCAAAAGAGTCGCCCCGCTTTTTGTACTCGCCGGCAAGCCGTCGACGCTGATATGATCCATCCGGCGCAATTGCGCCGGAGGATCTGTCATGCGATTACTATTTTGGACAATGGTTGGCTGCTGCGGCGTTCTTCTGGCGGGTGGGGGATGCACGAAATATGAATTCGATCTCGCGCGGCCGGAAAACATCGCGCAGCACATTTCCAAAGGCGGCGAGACGACGTTCCGTGTGGGAGAAGATCCGATCGTCTATCACGCCGAAGCGTACGAAGGCCGCTTGGTGCTGCGCATTGAAAATACTTCCGAGGCGGCGATTGAGCTGAGCGGCCCACCGAGTTATGTGATTGATCCTGCCAACGAAACCCGGCCAATTCGCACGATGGCGATTGCGCCGCATGCGTTCAGCAAGCTGATTCTGCCGCCCATGCGGCCGGTCTATCGCAGTGAACCGAGTTTCGGCATCGGCGTGGGAATTGGCGTCGATGCCCGCCACGGCCGAAGCACGCTGTACGGTGATCCACTAGAAACCAGCTACTGGTCGTCGCCTCGGTATTTTATGCTGATAGACGACAGCAATGCTTATTGGGACTGGGACGGGGAGACGACCATTCGCGTTCACCTGACCTATCAAGGTGCGATAGACCAGAGATGGACGCACGATCTGGAGTTCAATCGCGTGAAGGCAAAGTAGCGTCATTTGCCTCGCCCAGACATTTACAGATTGCTGACCCGCATATTCGTGATCGCATCCGTCGTTCATTCTTTGCGAGCATCAGTCCGGCCGTGCAGCGCAACCGACAGCGACACCGGCTTCATTTTTTGAGAAGTGGTTCCTCATATCGCATCGCCGTGCCGATCACACCACGCCGGCCAGACCGGTCTCGATTTTGCCGCTGACAAATTCGCGCGGATCGGTGATGTGGCCGGTCAATGCGCTTGCAGCGACGGTCAGGGGGCTGGCAAGATAGACGGCCGCCTGTTTTGAGCCCATTCGGCCGGGGAAATTGCGGTTGGTGGTGCTGATGCAGACCTCGGTTTTTTGAAGTCGGCCGAAAGTATCCGGCGGACCGCCCAGGCAGGCGCCGCAGCCACTTGCGTGAACCTCGCAGTCGGCGTCCTGCAGAATGTCCTCAATGCTTTTTTCGTTGTTGTCCTTCGGCACGCCGCGCAGGTTGAGGCGCTTCATGTCGGCGTGCACTTCGGTGCTTCCCGGCACAACCTTGGTTGCGATGCGTACGCGATTTCCCTTGAGGATGTTGGCGGCAAAAATCATGTCAGTGATCTTTCCGCCCGTGCAGGAGCCGATATAGGCCTGATCGAGCTTCACCTCGCGGCAGTTGTGGGCTGTGTCCTTGTTGTCGGGGCTGTGGGGCTTGGCGACCATCGGTTCCATGAGGCCCAGGTTCCACTCGTAGTTGGAATGGTATGCGGCGTCGGGGTCGTCCTTGAATACTTCCCATGACTTCACGTTCGAACGCTTGCGGACGTATTGCAAAGTCTTCTCATCGACATCGCAGACACCATTTTTACCGCCAGCTTCGATCGCCATGTTCGTCAGCGTCATGCGATCCTCGAGCGTCAGACTGGTGATGCCGTCGCCCGCGAAATACATGGCTCGATAGGTTGCACCATCGACGCCGATTTCTCCGATGACGGCCAGGATCAAATCCTTGGCCGTCAGGTACGGGGGAATATCGCCATGAAACGCAAACCGCATCGTTGGCGGCGTTTTGAGCCAGAGTTTGCCGGTGCCGAGGACAAATGCCGCATCGGTGTTGCCGATGCCCGTGGCAAATTGTCCGAACGCCCCGGCCGTGCAGGTGTGGCTGTCCGTGCCAAGCAGAATTTCGCCCGGCCGTACGTGTCCCTCCTCCGGCAGCGCTTTATGACACACGCCCTTGTAGTTGGTCTTGGTGGGATCGAGATAGGGACTTGGCATGCCCGGCTCATTTTTGACGAACTCCGGGTCGTAGTAATATCGAAGGCCCTGTTCCTTCACGAAATCGCGCAGCGTCTGCACGTTGCGATGGCAGATCTGCTCTTCGGTGAAGATGTAATGGTCGGGGATAATGACGACGCGATCTTTGTCCCACACTCGGGCATCCTGGCCAAACTTCTCGTGGAAAATACCGATGGTGCCAGGGCCGCAGACATCGTGGGTCATCAGAATATCCACGTCCACCCAGATGTTTTCGCCAGGCTGCAGCTGCGATTTTCCCGCGTGCTTCGCGAGAATCTTTTCCGTCATTGTCATACCGGCCATCGTTTTCTCCTCATGTGCGGATTTTCCGCCGTGTAGAGTCTGAAGTATAGCGACGCGCAGTGCGGCGTTCCATCGCATACAGCGTTGCATTGCTGCAGGAATCCTGCCGTGAAGATTTGCAAGGCACGCCAACGCCGCCAAGGTCCCACTCAACTCTGAAATTACTAAACCAGCGAGCCGGCCTGGCGTAGCC
>JBBQCK010000488.1:0-2921 GCA_038318605.1 Tepidisphaerales bacterium
CTTGCCGAGTTGGGCGTCTGCATCCTCCTGTGTCATCCCCAGACCGTTGTTGATCGAGGGACGGGTTGCAACGGATAGAAATTCGCAAACCACTTGGGAACTGATGCACAGTTTGCGGCCGGCTGCGAGCAATCCCTCGACGGAACGAACCGCGATCGAACAATCCGGGAGGCTGGTTGCGAACTGCGGAGAAGAATATTGGTGTCAAGCAGGGTGTGCATCAGCATCGATCGTCGTACATCGATTCGCGGCTGTCGTCGATGAATGCGCCAGGCGGGAGATTTGATTTAGACCAATCCGACATCCCGGCGACAAATGCCTCCCACGCTTCGCGTTGAGAGAAATGCGAATGGCCACCGTTTTGCTCCGCAGGCAATTCCTGTGACAGGTAGGATCCAAGAGTCAGACCATTAGAGCGGGCGCGTTCGGCGGCGCGCAGCAGGATGTCAGCGGCCAGCGGATCGACCTCGATCATTTTCGTGATCATCACTACATTTTACCGTGTAAATCGGCCCGTGGCATCCCAGCCAATAGAAATTTTCTATCGCTCTTCCAACAGACTCGTCCGTATCGATCTGAACTGCTCGACTGTCATGTCGCGGGCGGCGGTGGCGGCGATGTGCAGAATTGGATCGGGCGATTGCGAAAGCTGATTCAACGCCCGCAGCGACCCGATCTGGTTGCCGGGGCGATCGGAGTTGAACCTGATTCGGCCCAGCGCCATGGTGGCCTCGATCTTCCAGACGCGGTCGCCACCATTTTTGGCGATGGCGATCATGTCGCCGGTTTCGAGGTTGTTCAGCTTTGTCAGGGCCTTCTGCACGACGTCGATTTTTGTGGAGTAAAGCGAGTCGCGGGCCGTTAGAAATGCGGAATACTTTTCAATGGCGGCGGCATCATGCTGGTCTTCTGCCAGCGATTTCAACGCCATGGCTGCGGAACCCATCAGGCCCGTTCCCTCACGGGCCTCGGCCCACAGCAGGCGTTCTCGCCACATCTGCACGCCGGCGACGAAGGCGATTTCATAACATTTTTTCGCTTCGGCGTAACGCTGGTGGTACTGATGCGCCGACCCAAGGCGAAGGGCGATGCCGGCTGCGTGAGAGAGATCGGTGATCGCCTGCCGGTTTGCCTCGGGTCGCAGAAGCGTTTGGGCATCCGGTGCGAAAATGCTGGCGTCTTTTAATTTTGCGGCGGCCGTCAGCAGACCGACCACTTTCAGGCGGCCAACATCCACGCCGGGCTTCGACGGCTTTTTCGATTTCCCGGCGCCCGCTTCGTCGATGGGGCTCGATAGATAGGGGTAATACACGGTTTGATAGTTGTCCGCGTATTCGGCGACGACCTGACGATATAGCGATCCTGCGTCGCCGGGCTCGGTCATGTAATTCGGAACCAGCGTCTCGGGGCCGACCGCCAGATCAAGCGTGTAGGTCGATGCCGCAAGCCCGATCTTCGTGGGCGCATCCGGTTGCGACGACTGATAGACAATGTTGAGCAGGCACGCGAATACGACCAGCAAGCCGCCCGATACGATCCAGCCCAGCCGATTACCGAACATGCCCAAGTTGTAGCACGGACCGGCGCCGCTGGACAATGACGGGATCGGCAAATCACTGGCGTAAGGGGTTGGCCGGCCGGATCACTTTCCCGCGAGCTGGACGCTTGACGTCGGCGCGCGGCAGTTCGGAAGGGCGTTGAGAAACAGCCGGCCATATCGCTTGGTTTTCACCCGGCTGTCGAGGATGACGACGATTCCGCGATCGGTGCGCGAGCGAATCAGCCGGCCAAACCCCTGCTTCAACTTAATGATCGCCTCAGGGACGGAATACTCCATGAATGGATTACCGCCGCGACGCTTTATGTCGTCCAGGCGGGCCTCGACGATCGGGTCGTCCGGCACCGCAAATGGCAGACGGACGACGATGACGTTGCGAAGCTGATCCCCCTGCACGTCGATCCCCTGCCAGAAGCTGCTGGTGCCGAAAAGCACCGCGTTGGGGGTGGCCCGGAAACGTTCGAGCAACACGCGAACCGGCGCACCTTCACCCTGGACGAAAAGCGGCATCTTCCGGACCGCCAGTTTTTCGCGGAGCCGCTCGGCCGCCTGGCGCAACATGGCGTAGCTCGTGAACAGCACAAACGCCCCGCCGGAGGTGAGATCGGTGTAGGCGAGTATCTTTTCGCAGGCTGCCGGCAGAAAAAGTGGGTCGTTCGGCTCGGGGAGGTCGGGTTCGACGTAAAGCGTTGCCTGCTGCTCATAATTGAAAGGGGAGCCAAGTAGCAGCGTGCGGCAATCGGCCACGCCTAACCGCGCACGTAGGTAATCGAAGGCGCGATCGGGCGACGTGGTGTCGCCCGGGGTGTGATTCATATCCGCGGCACGCCCATGTCGGCCTTTATGTGGGCCCGGCGCACCGGCGATCGCCGGAGGTTCGGCAGCGGCATGCGGATTTGCATCTATTGACAATCCATCGCCAAGAATTGATGCGATGGCCGCGTCGTTGCGTGCGCGCCACGTTTCACCGCGCAGGCCGGCGGACGGCGGATCGTTCCACGTAGATACGATTGCATGCGTCAAATCCTCTGGCGCGCGTAGCGGAAGATCGACGTGTTCTGCCTGCCACAAACTTCCGGCCCGTCGCACAACGCGATTCACTTCCTTTTCGGTCGCCGATTTGATCGACGCGATCATCTGCGCCAGCGGCTGCCCGGCCGGCGAGAGGACCAGATGCAGATGGTTTGGCATGATCGCCCATGCAAGTAGATTGCAGCGCGTGGCGTCGATGTTCACCAGCACCTCGCGAACGGCGCGGCCGACTGCAAGCCGCTTTAACAGGCAGACGCCGTCGCCGGCGTTAAGGGCGGTTTCGATGCGATCAAAAAAAAGCCGAACCGCCTCGCCATTCTGATCAGGGGCA
>JBBQCK010000489.1:0-2912 GCA_038318605.1 Tepidisphaerales bacterium
CGGTTGAATATTGGCCACACCGCATTCACGGCAAAACATTTCGGTTGTCATGACGTCAGTGCTTCTTTTCCTGACGAAACTGCTGTGGTGAGAAGCCTGATTCCTCGCGGAAAATCGTTGAAAACCGCTTGGAATCGCTGAACCCACATCGCCGGGCGATTTCCGTAATCGGCGCGCGCGAATCCGTCAGCATGGCCTTGGCGCGTTCCAGCCGCACGCGGCGCAGTTCGTCGTGCGGGCTGTGGCCAATTACGTCTCGGAACCGCTTTTCAAAAGTACTTCTGGAGATCTCGAGCCGCTCGACGATCTGATAGACGCTGATCGGATCGCAGGCGTGATCGTGTATCATGCGCATCGCCCGCGCAAGCTGCACATCCGCGACGGCAAATTTGTCGGTTGAGGCGCGCTGGACGATTCCAATGGGCCGAACAAGGATCGGCGAATCAGGCGGTGATCCGCCCTCCAATATGCGATTCAGGACTTCGGCGGCGGTGTATCCGACACCGCGCGCGTTTGGATCAACGCTGCTCAGAGGAGGCGTCGCAAACTCGCATTCGAGGTCATCGTTGTCAACTCCAATCAGTGCCACATCCTCGGGTACTCTAAGTCCGGCCTCTCGCAATACCGGCAGGATGCGAACCGCGAGGTAGTCATTTGCGGTCATAATTGCGACCGGTTTTCGCAGCATTTGATACCACGAAGATTTTTGATTCCAGTTATTCGGCACGGCAAGGCTGCGCGAGAGCCCAGCCTGTTCCAGCGCGTCGCGCGCGCCGGCCAGACGATCGTTCGAATAGGGATGGCTCGGATATCCGACAAATGCAAAATTCGTGAATCCGCGTTCGATCAGATGTCGGGCGGCGATTCGACCAATCTCCACGTTGTCGGGCAACACGCTTGGAAGGCCCGTGCAATCAGCCGCGGCCGAGACGTTCACCATCGGGACATTTAACGGCTTCAGGATGGAGCGGACCGCGGCCGGTGCCACATAACCTAGTACAGCCGCTACTTCGCCGCTTCCTTTTTCGGCAATCCACCTCAATCGCTTTTCACTGGTGTCAACCGCAATGATCTCCCACGCGCGAGTGGTGGCCGCATAGTCCCGAATGCCACGGAGAACCTCCCGGCCATACGAGACCGACACTGGAATTGGAAGAAAAACCGTACGTAGTGTTCTCGGCTTCATCGCAGGTAGACCCTTGTTCCGAAGGAGGCCCAAGATATGAACGTTTGCAAAAAATGCCACCACGAGGGGGTCTTCAGCGTACGGCGACACCTTTGCCGCCTGCTTGATACCCGGCAAGCAGACGATTTTATTCTGTGCTGGAGGCTGGAACGACGCGGCAAAGGAAATGCGCACACATCGGGCGCAAAACCATAATGAACACGGTGGGTAACGCGGCGGGCGAGCCATATTCGGTGGCCCCGCATCGTGGCAAGCGACTTAAACTTGTGAGTCTGGCTCGATTCCATCCCTTCGCCACCTGACCGCCAATTCAACGGCATGGCCGCTTGCAACGAAACGCGGCATGTTCGATACTTATCTCATCGGGAGAAGATGATCCGTGGGGGAGTTGGTGTTTCGCACGGCATGGAGGCCGCGATGCACGATGAGTTTGATTCCGCAAGCGTTCCAAGTCGCAATCGCCGACTTTGCTCACCATTTACGCTGCTGATCGGGGCGTCGGCGTTGTTTATCGCCGGCTGTTCGGCGTATTTCTCGGTGCAGGGCCTTGGGCTGCTGTTCGCCGGGGCCGCCGTCGCGGTGATGGTCATGGCGGCAAGCCTTGAGGCGGGAAAGCTGGTGGCGGCGTCGTTTCTCTACAGATACTGGCGCGTCATGCGCCTCGGGATGCGATTTTACCTCAGCGCGGCGGTCGTCGTACTGATCTGTATCACTTCGCTGGGCAACTACGGTTATCTGGCGCGGGCCTACGAAAAGACCAATGCCGAAATCGCCCTGCTTGAAGGAAAACTCGGCGGCGTTCAGAAAGAAGTGGACGACGCCCAGTCGCGGATTGACGGGTCGCGGGCGTCGATCGGGTCTGACGGGCAGGTGCGCGATCGCGATGCGGCAGCCGTGCGGTCGCGCATGGCGGCGGCGGACAAGACACTCGAGCAGTCGCTGCCGCTGCTGGCCGAACGGCGAAAGGCGATCCAGGCGAAGCGCGATGCCGATGTCAAAATGCTGAGCCAGCGGCAGAGCGATCAGCGCGGCCTGCTCGATCAGGCCCTGGCATCAGAGGAACAGGGCATCGCCGCCGCCAACGCACAGCTGGCGGTGCTCGATCGGGCGGTGGACACCTACATCGCCGACGGAAGCGGGGGATTTCTGAAATCCGACGGTGTAAAAAAGGGACAGGAACTGCGCAGCCAGCAGGAGCCGCAGCGCCAGCAGATTGCCTCCGAGATCGCCGAACGACGCCGGCGTCAGGATGCATTGCGCCAGGACAACGCCCGCGTGGCCGATGGCGTTAATGCGGAAGTCGCGGCGGACCAGCAGCAGTATCGCGAGCAATGGTCGAAGGTGGACGCCGAGGAGCAGGCGCTTCGCAAAGGTCGCGCTGATTCCATTGCATCGGCCGAAAAGGAACTCGCAGGCATTCAATTGCGAACTGATTCGCGTGCCTCGACCGGCACTGAGGAAATCGAATCGCTCTATGCCCGCATCCGATCGGGCGACGAAGAGAGCCAGCAGATTCGCCTGCAGATCGCGGCGACGGATATCGGCTCGTATCGCTTCGTCGCCCGAGTGCTCCACGCAGAGGCGGACGATGTCGTTAAATGGCTGATGCTTGTGATGGTGCTGGTATTCGATCCGCTGGCGGTGACGCTGACGATCGGATTTAACATCGCGCTCGCGCGAGATGGCCTGCGGCGCAGTGCCGGAGCGGCGGAACGGAAGATCGCAG
>JBBQCK010000490.1:0-2884 GCA_038318605.1 Tepidisphaerales bacterium
GACGGTGCCGGGCAGTGCAACGTCGCCGACCTGACGGCCAAGGCCGTGTTTCCGGGATGGGCAACATTCAATTTTGCAGACGGCTTCGTCTATACGGCTCCGGTGGGTGGAATGGCATCGAACCGTTGGGGCCTGTTTGACCTGCATGGCAACGTGCTGGAGTGGTGTGCGGACTGGTACGGCGACTATGTGATTTCTGCAGGACCTGTGGTCGATCCGAAAGGAGCACCTTCCGGCGACACGCACGTTCTGCGCGGCGGCTCTTGGGGCGACGCGGCTGCTTTTTCTCGCTGCGCCGCGCGTCGTAAGCAACCGCCCAGCTATCGCAGTTTCGAGATCGGATTTCGTGTTGTGCTTATTGAGGGTTCGGCGGAGCCCAGACACCCGCCGCCTCGGCAGATTGCCACGATGCCTGCTACGCGCCCGAGCGGGTGAATGTGAATGAGCGGTAGTTTCTCGGGGCCGATAAAGGGTGGGGAGTTTCGAGCCAGCAAGCAACTCGCCGCTTTGCGCCGCGCATAAAAAAGGCCGCCCGGTTGGGCGGCCCGTGGACTTTCAAAAATTTCGGCGCGTGAGGGTCAATTGCGCGAAGCGCCGATTGTGAGGTCTTCCAGCGCGAGCTTGCCATCCAGGCCGATTGTCGCGCGAAACAGGCGGCTTTGGCGGATGCGGTAGGATTCGATGAACATCGAGCCTGTTCGGCCGCTGCGGTCGGATGTAAGCCAGTTACAGCGGTATACCGATGGCGAAACGCGCCGAACGCGAATTCGGTCGCCGGGCAGTCGTTCGACGGCCGCCGCGACATCCTGGGTGAGGTCCGAGCCCGGCCCGTTTGCGGGGGCCTTTGA
This sequence comes from Tepidisphaerales bacterium, assembly GCA_038318605.1. Taxonomy (GTDB): domain Bacteria; phylum Planctomycetota; class Phycisphaerae; order Tepidisphaerales; family Tepidisphaeraceae; genus JBBQCK01. The sequence goes on from JBBQCK010000490.1 coordinate 849, forward strand.
CGATGAGGTTGCGAGTGTATCGCTGTTCATGTCAGATTATACGTCGGCCAGACCCGCTCGGCTGACGCGAGATCGGAAATTCCGCGCGGCGGTGCGCCAACTGGCCCGGCCGGTTGCGAACCCCTATAATCATATTCAGCCATGGACACCCAGACGCTTCCCGACAATATTCTGACGCTGCAACTCAAGCGCGTGGTCAACTGGGCGCGGCGCAGCTCGCTCTGGCCGATGCCATTTGCCACGGCCTGCTGCGGCATCGAACTGATGGCGACGGCCAGCAGCCGATTCGACCTTGCGCGCTTTGGTGCTGAGGCGATGCGATTCAGCCCGCGACAGAGCGATCTGATGATCGTCGCCGGCCGGGTCACCATCAAAATGATGCCGGTATTGCAGCACATTTATCAGCAGATGACCGAGCCGAAATGGGTTATTTCGATGGGGGCCTGCGCCAGCACCGGCGGCGTGTTCGACGCCTATGCGACGATACAGGGAATCGACCAATTCATTCCCGTGGACGTCTATGTTCCCGGCTGCCCGCCGCGCCCGGAAACATTGATTGAGGGGATCATGGCGATCCAGCGGATCATCGACGAAGACGGCCTGCCGCCGTCTGGCAAGCGCCGGCCGCTGCAGATCGCGGTGGAGCCGAGCTATTCCCCCGCGCCACAGCCCATTCCGATCATGGTTGGGGGCCAGCCGGTTTGAACGCGGCTGATTCGAGTTGACACACACTTACAGTTTGATCGAACCTCGGCCGTGTTGCGCCGGTCAGGTTGGCGCCGGCAGACTCTCGGCGTTTTCGGGCGGAAATTCAACGCCGGCATAGATCTCCCGCAACTGCACTTCGATGTCGAGCGATTGCAATTTAACAATTTTGTCCAGCCCGCGCACGTAACTGACCAGCCATCGCCCATCGTCCTGGCGATAGTAGCACTCGACGTGCGGCGCGTTTTGCGATGTCAACACGTATTCGCGGAATGAATCGATCTCGCGGTATTCGGTGAATTTGTCCGTGCGATCCTGCATCTCGGTTGAGTCGGAAAGAATCTCGATGATGAGCTTTGGATTCAGCAGGGTGAGGTGCGCACTTTCGCGCGGATCAAACTCAAGAGGCCGGTATGCGACGCTGATGTCTGGATAGCGATAGGTCGCCCGCCGGGCGGAGCGAATCTTGAGGTCGCTGCCGAAAGGTTCGCACGGCTTGCCGTCCAGCGCGCGGTGAAGCGCCACAAGCCAACTCACCTGAATTCGGCCATGAGATTCGGTTGTGCCTGCCTTCGCCCGCACGTCGATCAGGCTGCCGGCGACGAAGTCGTGCTTTATATCGGAGGTGCGCTCGAATTCGAGGTATTGATCGACCGTCATCAGGGCTGAGGATGTATGGGACGGTGCGACTGACATGATGTCCGCGATTTTACGATTCCACCGTGCTCGGAAGCAACTGGTTTCGGCAAATGGCTTCCACCTCTTGCCGCGCCGCATCTGCGTGGGGTATAGTCTGGCTGGCTCAGATGCGCTGGTGCCGTACGCACGCGGCATCTTGGTGCGGCCGTGCGAATGTTTCGCGGGTGTAGCTCAATTGGCAGAGCAGGAGCTTTCCAAGCTTCAGGTTGAGGGTTCGACTCCCTTCGCCCGCTGTTTTTCCCCATCCATGCAGGATGGGGATTTTTGTTGCGCGATGTGTTCGCGGGGCGATTCGCTCGTCGCAAGTGCGAGCGAAGCGGCCTGCGGTTTTTATCGCGGTGGTTGGCGTTTTGAATTTGGCCGAATAGCGGGCAGGCTCACACCCGCTCAGTGGGATCACTCCGTCGGGACGCGCAGTTGATCGATGGTCTTGTTGGTGCTTGTGACGGCGTTGCGATCGAGAATCAGTGCTGCACGACGTTGGACCACAAGCTGCGGCGAGCCCGGGCCGCTGGTGATGGTGCTGCCGGCGTTGCGCCAACCCTGCACCAGCACATAGGCCGTGAATATGTCGCTGCGCAGCGTCACCAGATTGCTCAGGCGGTTCACCATCAAAAACTGCTCTTCGTAGT
>JBBQCK010000491.1:0-2880 GCA_038318605.1 Tepidisphaerales bacterium
TTTACCCATCGGCCGCCCGGCGAGAATGGCTCAACGACCGAATCGCACAACGACCTCGATCAGAACCGCACGATGGTGCGCACACTGACGCCGCAGCAGACGCATCAGCCGCTGGCCGAAGAGATGCTGACGCGCCTGCTCGCCAGCGCCGAACGCGTTCATGCCGCCCGCACCGAGGCCGATCTGGCAAGGGCCGTGGTGGAGGAGGCCCAGCGCGGCGCCGGCATGCCCAATGTCGCGTGGCTTAAGCCGGCCGATGCGCTGGGCAGCCGGCTCGATGTGGTCGCCGCCCGTCCGCCCGGCGCGCCGGCGAGCTACAGCCGAACGCTCATCGCCACCGCATCCCGCGGCGTGGTCGCGGAGTTGTCGGCCGAGGCCAGTTCCGACAACATCGCCGCCAGCATCGTTCAGATGAACATCACCTCGGCGCTGTGTGTGCCGATCATGCTCACGCCCGAAAGCGATCAGCAGGCGGCCTCGCCCGGCAGCACGGTGGCGGCCTATCTTTATCTCGACGCGCGCGGCCAATCGCACGCCGCTTCGCAGCGCCGATCGCCCGGGGCATTCTGCACGGCGCTGGCGCGCATGGCCGGCATGTCGCTGGCCAATCTGAAGCGTCAGGACATGCGCCAGCGTCAGGCGCTGATGGAGGCCGAACTGTCGGCCGCCGCCTCGGCGCAGCAGATGATGCTCCCGCCGCGCTGCGCGTTGGCCGGCCCGCTGCGGTATGCCGGTGCCAGCCGGCCGGGCCGATACGTCGGCGGGGATTTCTTCGATGTGATCCCGCTCGACGATCGCCGGCTGGCGGTCGCGCTGGGCGATGTTTCCGGCAAGGGCGTCGCGGCTTCGGTGCTGATGACCACCGCGCAGGGCTTCTTGCATGCCGCGCTGTCCGAACACGGGGATGTCGCCCGCGCCGTGCGGAGGCTCAACGCATTCATCGCGCCGCGCATGAGCGCCGAGAAGTTCATGACGCTCTGGGTCGGCATCTTCGATCTGGCGGCCGGCGAACTGACCTACATCGACGCCGGCCACGGCTACGGGCTGCTGGATGAAGGGGATGCGTGGTTTCATCTCAGCGAGGGGGACAACGTGCCCGTGGGCGTGCATGAGGCGTGGGATTACAAACCGCAGCGCACCGCCCTGAACCCCGCCGGCCGGGCGATCATCGTCAGCGACGGCATCGTCGAACAACCCGCCGCCAACGCCGGCCCGGAGCGCAATGAGTTTGGCCTTGCGGGCGTCGAGCGCATCCTCAAGCCGTCATTGAATGACCCCGAGCCCGCCGCGCCCCCGGACAACAACGCCGAAATCTCCCGCCTCTTCGACGCCGTAATCGCCCACGCCGGCACATTGAACCTCGCCGATGATGCCACGGCGGTGATGGTGCAGTGGTGAACGGCTAGTTCGGAGTGCGGGTCGACCGGGGTAAAGCTCGCAAGCGGAAATACACTCTCAGTGTTCGATATCTGCAACAATAAGGATCGTCTGATCACCGCAATCCACTACGATTTCCCGCGCGTTTTTGTCCTCCGAGTGCTCACCCATCGGGAGTACGACCAGAATAAATGGAAGGACGAGCTATGAAGACCACGACAGGTTTCAACACGACCAGCCTTCCACATACCTTCGAAAAACTCTGCGGGGCCCACATGCTTCGGCCGATTGTCGATGTGGCCGGCTTTGAAGACGCGCAGGAAATCGCGGATGCGCTTGCCGTCCTCGATTGCCGAACGCCCGATCAGGATGACTACCTCGAATCGCTATCTGTACTCATGGAACATTTCGAGGAGACTCTTGCGCCGATCTCCTGCGACGAACTGACGCCGATCGAAGCGTTGAAATAACTGACGGAAGCCCGCGGGATGTCTGAGTCTGATCTTGGCCGACTTCTCGGCGAGCGGTCTTTCGGCAACGCCGTTCTTTCCGGCCGGCGAACATTAAGCAAAGCCCACATCCGTATCCTCGCCGACGAATTCAAGGTCAGCACGGACCTGGTTCTTTGAAGTACGGCCCGCACGATGGTATACAACGGTCGCGCGTGCGATGTCGTTCGGCACGAATGCAAGAAGGCCGATTTCCAAGGAAATCGGCCTCTGCAAATGCCGCGGAGTTTATTGGGCAGAGCCGGGATTGAACCGGCGACACATGGATTTTCAGTCCATTGCTCTACCAGCTGAGCTATCTGCCCGAACCATGAACCGGCCGGTTGTTGCCGACGAGTTCACTACTTGAAATGTATCGGCAATCCATGCGGCAAGCAAGATCGGCTGTCGCCGCACCGCACTACGCGGTGACGACTGGCAGCATCAGGCTCCACGGATCCTGCGATTACCACCGATTCTGGAGGACGTCGATCATGGGATCGAAGCGGGGGTCCATGTTGGGCACCTCGGGCTGTACCGCTCCAGCAGCCCCCGGCGCTCCCGCCCCCGGCGTACCCTTCTGCCCCCGCTCGATGCTCAGAATGATCTGATCGATGCGCTGCTGCCCCTCGGGGCTCTGCTGATTCCGCAGGCCCTGTAAAACGCTGATGACCACCGGCCCCATCTGCGTGAGCGCTTCCTGCACGCGATCGCGCGTCGCCCAGTCATCGGAATTCAATTCCGCGATCATTTTTCCGATCCGCTCGGCCACAGCCTTGGAAGGCTCCGGCCGCGACTGGCTGTAATCCTCAAGCAGCACCACCGGAACCTTCATCGACGCGCCGCATTTCAATCGCACATCGAGCGACGAATCCTGCAATTGCCCGGATAGCTGTGTGTCGTCCCACATCACCGCCTGCACATCGCGAAGCGAGGTTTTGCTGCGGGTCAGTTGCTTGATCTCGCCGGCGTTCAGCGTCAGCGTGCCGAACGCCGTGTCGATTTTGAGCTGCCC
>JBBQCK010000492.1:0-2875 GCA_038318605.1 Tepidisphaerales bacterium
CGCGCCGCGCGTGCGTCGAATTTTCCGTGCGCGGCAGTCCCCGTGACGAAACGGCGTTGCGAGAGCGCATGATGGAAATCTGCCACCGCCATCCAATCGACATCGCCTGGCAGCGGGATGATGTCTACCGGCGCATCCGCCGGCTGGTGGCGTTCGACATGGATTCAACGCTGATCCAGCACGAGGTCATCGACGAATTGGCGTACGAAGCCGGTGCCGGCGAACAAGTTGCCAAAATCACTGAGGCCGCCATGCGCGGCGAGCTGGATTTCACCGAATCGCTGATACGCCGCGTGGCGACGCTTAAGGGGCTGCCAGAATCAATCTTGCAAAGAGTCGCGGATCGCCTTCAACTGACCGAAGGCGCCGCCCGCCTCATCGGCACGCTGCGCCGCCTGGGTTACAAGACCGCGATACTTTCCGGCGGCTTTACCTATTTCGGCCAGCGCCTTCAAACGCAGCTCGGCTTTGACTATGTGCATGCCAACGAACTTGAAATCGCCGATGGTGTTCTGACCGGCGCCGTCCGCGGCGATGTCGTGGATGCCGCGAGAAAGGCCGATCTTTTACGGCAGATCGCCGCCGACGAAAACATTGCCCTGGAGCAAACAATCGCCGTCGGCGACGGCGCAAACGATCTGCCCATGCTCGCCGTCGCCGGGCTTGGCATCGCATTTCATGCCAAGCCGCTCGTGGCGGCTTCCGCGAAGCACAAGATTTCCCATCTTGGCCTTGACGGAATCCTGTATCTCGTCGGCGTACGAGATCGCGAATTGCTCGATCAAACCTGAGCGTCCCGTGGGCTTGCTGCGCCTGGCGTTACCCCAAAAACCCATCGCCACATCGGCATACTGAAACAGATGTATACAACAAACCCCGCAATGACGCGCGCCGCGCGAAAATCGATCCCGAGCAGCGACGGTTCACGCAAGGCATTATACGCGGAGAAGTTTAGTGCCAGCGTGCCCGCCTCGACGATGATGAAGCGGACACTTTGCCGGGCGATTGCGTCGTGCCCGCCGATACCGCGCTGGCCGAACGTCCAGCGTCGGTTTCCCCAAAATTGCACGGCCGCGCCGCTGATGAATGCCGGAACAACCGCCCATCGCTCGGAAATCCCAAGCTTTACCAGCAGAACAAGTAGCCCCCAGTCGAGCAAAGTCGCCAGAACGCCGACCGCTGCGGATATGCTCAGATATTTCAGCATGCGAACCCGCCGTTGCTCCCGATCTGGCTATCATCGTACCGGGCCCAACAGTATCCGGCCCCGCCGTTTCGATCGCGCCGGCGTTCGGATACGGTTCGCATACTGAGGCGACGAATCATGAAATACCATCTTCTGCTGGTGGCGCTGCTTCTCCAACCGGCCGGGGCGTTGGCTGGTGATGCCGCATCGACCCAGTCCGCCACGGCGCCGGCCGATGTATTCGCCCAACAATGCCGCGAAGTCGCCAAGACATTGCGCGAAGGACAATTGGATGGCGGGGTCTACACAGTCAGCTACCCCCGCACCGATCTGACGGTGAACCATGAAATGGGTGAAGTCCCGGCTGCCGCCGGTCTCATATCGCGGTTCTATTTCTTTCCATGCCCCTGCGGCCGGCTGAACCTCGTGGGTGAGTTTGTCGTCTGTGACTACGAATCGAGCGACGTCATCGACGAACTACGCTCGGCGCACATAAAAATTGCATCCATCGCCCCAATTCTGCAGGGCGAGCGACCGCGTCTGCTTTCCATCCGCTTTGAAGGCGAGGGCAGTGCCGCCGAGCTGGCGGCCGGCCTGCGCAAGGCGCTGAGTTGGACGGGTGACGAACGAATGAAATCCGCGCCCGTCGCGCCATGATCTCCCAAACGAACGGGCGATCCACCTGTAAATGCCGGATTACAGCCGACTACTGCGTGCAAAGGCCTGGCGCCTGCAATTGAAACAAAGCGAGCATTGCCTACACTTTCCCTCGCCCGCACCGCAGGGCTTGCAAGGAGGCATCTCGCCATGGCCAAGGTCCGCAAAGCCGTCATCACCGCCGCAGGTCGCGGCACGCGCCAGTACCCCGCATCCACCGCTGTTCAAAAGGAAATGTTTCCCCTCGTCGATCGTGACGGATTGACCAAGCCAGTCATCCAGATCATCGGAGAGGAAGCCATCGAATCCGGCATCGAGGAAATCTGCATCATCACCCAGCCCGGCGAAGAGCCGCAATATCGCGACTACTTCAAACGCCTTGACGACCAGATGGTCAAAAGTTTCCGTGGCAAGGACTGGGCGATCCTCGAATCCGAAAAGCTTGGCGCATTCGGCGAGCGGCTTCATTTTGCCGAGCAACACACGCCCGAAGGGTTCGGACACGCTGTCTATCAGGCGAAAAAATTCGTCGGTGACGAGCCCTTTCTGCTCATGCTCGGGGACCACATTTATGTTTCCGACGTGAAAGATCGCTGCGCGCGGCAGATCATCAACGTCTATGAAAAATATATGTGCGACGTGGTGACAGCCGTTCAACCCACGGTCGAACGACTGCTACATCTGTTTGGCGTTCTTCGCGGCCAGCCGGTCGAACTCGATCGTGGAATCTACAAGGCGGAGTTGATAATCGAAAAACCATCAGTCGAGACAGCCCGCGAAAAACTGGTGACGCCGATGCTGCCAGCCGGCAATTACCTGGCCCACTTTGGCATGCACGTCTTCAGCCCGCGAATCTTCGACAGCCTCGAATATCTAATCGCCAACAACATCCGTGAAAAAAATGAGTTTCAGTTGACCGCCGCCCAAGAACATTTGCGCCAGCACACCGACAAATACTGGGCCGTTCATACCCAGGGCCAGCGGTACGACACGGGTATCCCTTATGGGCTGATGGAAACGCAGCTTGCCCTG
>JBBQCK010000493.1:0-2866 GCA_038318605.1 Tepidisphaerales bacterium
ACTTGGTATTTGCTCGGTGAAGTCATTCAGCGCATCACAAGACAGCCGTTCGATTTGGTGCTTCGAGAAGCATTGTTGGTCCCATTGGGCATCGATCGCTGCTGGTTCGCGGCCGATGCGCTGAACCCGCCTCCAATGCGCGCGCCCATGCTGGCATGCCGCGAGGGCACGTTTTTTCCGGCGACAATAGACGATGGCGAAATTCTCGCGCACGCCCGACCAGGCAGCAGCGCACATGGGCCGATTCGCGACCTAGGGTTGTTCTACGAAATGATGTTGCGCCGCGGACGGGCGGCCGACGGCAGACGCGTGCTGTCGGAAAAGTCGGTGTCGCTGATGGTGAAACGCCAGCGCAAAGGACTGGTCGATAAGGCATTTCGCGAGGCGATCGACTGGGGTCTGGGCTTTTTGCTTCCAACGCCAATACCAGACCCTGGGATGGCGTATGGATATTCTCCTTCGGCATCGGCCGACACGTTTGGGCACGGCGGGGCGCAATCCAGCGGCGGATTTTGCGATCCATGGCGCGGGCTTGTGGTCTGTTATGCGTATAACGCGATGGCCGGCGAGGCGCGACACCAGGAGAGGCAATGCCGTCTGCTTGACGCGCTCGATCGCGATCTCAGCGCAGCGTTCAACGATGCGATTTGAAAAAATCGGTTGAATCTCGCAGCACCGGCGCAAGCCATCGGAATGGCGAAGCAAGCGCCAGTACAACACCGACATGCGCCCGGCTTTTGTAAAATACGGTATTTACCTCGCCACCGTTGGCGCGGATGCGCTCACCGAGCCGCGTAGCATTCCCCGGTTCGACAGTTGTGTCCTGCAGGCCCTGAATGAGGAGCATGGGCGGAGCGCGGCCATCGGCGAATTCGATCGGTTCCGCGTCATCAACTGGCCTTGATTGGCCAGCCTGCATGGAAAACACTCCACTATCTTCGTCAGATGGATTGAAGTCATAGGGGCCTGAAAGGCCGACCGTGGCGCGGATAGCCGAACGATTGAGCCCGACATCGCGCAGATAATGCTCGTCGAGCGTCAACAACACGGCGATGTGTGCACCGGCGGAGTGCCCCATGAGATAAATGTGATCGACATCGCCGCCAATCGACGCGGCGTTGTTATATGCCCAGCGCACGGCCCGTGCGCCATCTTCGACAAAAGTTGGAAACGTGACCTCTGGAAAGAGCCTGTAATCCGGCAAAACGGCGATGAAGCCTTCGCTGCAAAGCGCCTGCGCTACGAAACGATAGTCGGCGCGCTGGCCGGTCTGCCAGTCGCCGCCGTAGAAAAATATGACAATTCCTTTTGGCGCAGCATCACTTTTCGGGCGGTAGACATCCAGCTTCTGCCGCGGCAGCGCGCCGTATGCGATGCCGCTTTCGCTGTGATAGCCCCAGCAGGGAACGGTGGCATTGAGCAGATCGAATCGGGTGCAGCCGCCGATCAGCGGCAGGCAGCCGAGCATCAGCATGAACGCGCCTCGCATTTGCGATCGTCCTTTCCGGCAAGCCAGACCCAGGCGATCAAAAAAATTTGAAGCGGCAGTCGGACCCAGAGCAGGAAAACGGAGTAGTTTTGCGCGGGTATTCGGTCGGGAAACAACGCCATGTAAATGTTGGCGGGGTAAACCGCCAGAAGCAAGGCGATCAATCCCCAGCGAGCGATTGGCCGGATCGGCCGGACCAAGATGCCAGCGCCGCCAAGTATCTCAAACATCCCACTGATGACTACGAGCGCGTGCGGCCAGGGCAGGAACGGTGGGACGATGCTCTGGTAAAACGCCGGCCGGATAAAATGCGCAGCGCCGGCGGCGATGAACAGTATTGCGACGACCGCGCGAGAGACAGTCGAACTGAGAAAGCGAGTCATTGGGATCGGCATGGTACGCAGCAAGCAGTTGCAAGTTGCAGATTGCAGGTTGGGAGTCAATACAGATTTTTGTACGCCTTGCTGGCCGCGCTCGGCAATTTATTCGTGTTGCTTCGCAACTGACGGCGCGGGCAGATATAGTTTGTCGCACGATGCAGGAACTGTTTGCTGATCGATTGTTGGATCGGATTGATGCCACGGGAGCGCCAGTTTGCGTGGGGATCGATCCGATCTATGAGATGCTGCCGGATGCCGTGGCCGGACCGATGGCAGACCGCAATGGCAACGATGTAGAGGCGGCCATCGATGCGATTTTTTCGTTTACGACCGCCGTGCTGCGGATTGTTGCGCCGCTTGTGCCGGTGGTGAAATTTCAGTCCGCATATTTTGAGAAATATCTGTGGGAAGGTGTCGAGGCGTATTACAGCCTGGTACAGGAAGCAAGGGAGCTGGGGCTGTTGGTCATCGGCGATGTGAAGCGAGGCGATATCGGCTCGACGGCGTCGGCATATGCCGCCGGGCACCTCAGCGACCCGCCGGCGGTCGATGAGGCGGATGTCGTTCTGCCGGATGCGATCACAGTCAATCCGATGCTGGGCATGGACACACTTGAGCCCTTCATCGACGCCGCCAAATCGGGCGGCAAAGGGCTGTTTGTGTTGGTACGCACGAGCAACCCGGGATCGGCGGCGTTACAGGATGTGACGCTTGCCGATGGACGCACCTGGTCGGAGATGCTGGCGGAGAAAGTGGCGGTGGCGGCGAATCGGGATGGGTTGGTCGGCCGGCGCGGGTACAGCAGCATCGGTGCCGTGGTTGGCGCGACGCAGGCACACACGATGCGAAGCTTGCGCGAGCGCATGCCGAAAAGCATTTTTCTACTGCCGGGGTATGGCACGCAGGGTGCGACCGGAGAGATGACAGCGGCCGCCTTTAAGGAAGGCCAAGGTGCAATTGTCTCGGCCAGCAGGAGTATCCTATACGCGCATCGCGA
>JBBQCK010000494.1:0-2859 GCA_038318605.1 Tepidisphaerales bacterium
AGAAAGCCTGCTGGCGGTTGTGCAGCAGATCGATCCGATTTATGTCCAATTTTCCGTCAGCGAGCGCGACTTGCTCCGCTGGCGGCAGCTAGAAACCGCGGCCGAGCGCGGCGGAAGCATTCCGGGCCAGGACAAGCGTGCCGAGGGGGCGGACGATGGCGATACGCCGGCCATGCGGCCCGCGACGCAACCAGCCGAAGTGGATCCCGAGTCGGACAACCCAGCCATGCCGATGCAAATCGCCGCTGGCGGCGCAACGTCTAATCCGGCGACGACGCGGGCGGCCGATGGGGCGCGCGCAAGCGCGACGGCGCCGAGCCTGCGCGTGGCGGTTCGGCTTGCAGACGGGTCTGAATACCCCTTCAAGGGCCAAATGAGCTTTTTGGATGTCAGCATTGACCCCGAGACGGGCACCGCACAGGCGCGCGCCACCCTGCCGAACCCGGACGGTGCATTGCGGCCGGGGCAGTTGCTGCGCGTAAAAGTCGAAGGGCTTTTGCGGCGCGGGACGATCACTGTTCCGCAATCGGCGGTGATTCAGTCGCCGACGGGATCGAGTGTTTATGTTGTGGCCGAAAGTAAGGACGACGCGGGAAACGCGGTCGCGCACTCGGCCGTTCGGCCGGTGAAACTGGGCGAGTGGGCGGGTGATGCATGGATTGTCGAGGAAGGTTTGAACCCGGGCGACCGCGTTATTGCGGATCACCTGTCGGCGATTGCCATGAGCCCGCCCGGCGCCGCGGTGAAGGTGATCGGCGAAGTCGAGGCTTCGTCGGTATCGACGCCCCCCATGCACGGACCGGGCGAACGATAGGCGAATAATTGTGCTCAATACAATTGCAATGAGACGGTAATTGCCGCGTGCGGCAGATCAGGTTGGAACATGTTTTCGCTGTTTTTCATCAATCGGCCGGTCTTCGCGATGGTGCTTTCCATCCTGATTGTGCTGGCCGGAACTGTTGCGATGTTCGTGCTGCCGATCGAGCAGTATCCGAGCATTGTTCCGCCGACAATTCAGATCAGCGCGCATTACCCCGGTGCGGATGCAGAAACTGGCGCGCGATCGGTCGCGGCGCCAATCGAGCAGCAGTTGTCGGGCGCCAAGGGATTGCTCTATTTTCGCTCGCAGGCTTCGAATGATGGGGCGGTGTCGATTGTCGCGACGTTTGAAATCGGGACGAACCAGGACATCGCGGCTGTGGAGGTACAGAACCGGCTTTCGATTGCGCAGCCCCGCCTGCCGGAGGAGGTGGTGCGCAACGGCATCACGGTGACGAAGGCTTCGACCAGCCTGCTGGCCGTGATTGCGCTCCAGAGCGACAACCCGCAGTTTGATGAGGTCTATCTTTCCAATTATGCCACCATCAACCTTCTGGAGGCGATCAAGCGCGTGCCGGGCGTTGGAGACGCGACAGTGTTCGGCGGCAAAGACTATGCGATGCGCCTCTGGGTGAATCCAGACAAACTCGCCGTCAAGGGAATGAGCGTATCGGATGTGGCGGCGGCGGTGCGCGATCAGAATGCAGTGTTTCCCGCCGGCGCGATCGGCCAGCGCCCCGGACCCAGGAGCGAACTGACTGTTCCTGCCGTAACTCGCGGCCGGCTCAGCGAAGCATCCGAGTACGAGAACATCGTTATCCGCGCCAATGCGGATGGCTCCATGGTGCGGCTCGGTGATGTGGCGCGTGCCGAGCTTGGCCCGGACAACTACACGCTATTCGGCCGACTTAACGGCAAGCAGACCACGTTTGTACTGGTCTATCTGCAGGTCGGAGCCAATGCCCTTGACGCGATCACCGGGGTGAACGCGACGATGAATGACTTGCGCAATTCGTTTCCGCAAGGCATCACCTGGACTTCACCTTACGATACGACGCCATACATCGGCGACTCAATCCGCGAGGTGGTCAAGACGCTGCTCGAAGCGATCGGGCTTGTGTTGATCGTGGTCTTTCTGTTCCTCCAGACCTGGCGGGCGACGCTTATCCCGCTGCTGGCGGTGCCCGTGGCGATCGTCGGTGCGCTGGCGGGGATGCTGGTGCTTGGGTTCACAATCAACACGTTGACGCTGTTCGGGCTGGTGCTTGCGATCGGTATCGTGGTCGATGATGCCATCGTCGTCGTTGAAAACGTCGAGCGTGTGATGCATGCCGAACACCTGAACGTCCGAGATGCGGTCATTAAGGCGATGTCGCAGGTGACCGGGCCGGTCATTGCCATCGTTCTGGTGTTGTCGGCGGTCTTTGTGCCGGTGGCATTTCTGGGTGGACTGACCGGCCAGCTCTATCGGCAGTTTGCGATCACCATTGCGGTGTCTGTGGCGATTTCCGGCACGGTGGCATTGACCCTGACGCCGGCCTTGTGCCTGTTGCTGCTAAAGCCCGGCAGCGGAAAGAAGCCCAAATTCTTCATCTGGTTCGACTCATTTTTTGAATCGGTCACGCGTCTGTTTACCGCCGGCGTTCAGCGCACGCTGCGACACAGCGTCATCGCCTGCATCGTCTTTGGCATATTGGGATTGGCGGTCTGGCAGCTCAATCGGATCGTGCCCGCGGGCCTCGTGCCAGAGGAGGATCAGGGGTTCATATTCGCCGCGGTTTCGCTGCCCGAGGGCGCCAGCCTCGAACGCACCGACGCTGTCGTGCGTCAGGTTGAGGACTATTTCCACAAACAGCCGTATGTCGCCAATGTCGTCATGCTTGGCGGTTTCGATCTGCTGACGGGCGGAACCAATTCAACCAGCGCCGCGACATTTTTCATCGGCCTGAAGCCCTACAGCGAACGCACCGGCCCGGTGACGCATGCCGGCGACATTGCCAACGCCGCCATGGCGAACCTCGGCGGCGTGCGCGACGGTTT
>JBBQCK010000495.1:0-2857 GCA_038318605.1 Tepidisphaerales bacterium
CCAGAAGCCGCCGCGGTCGGCGCGGTTCGTGGTTATATCTGTTTGATTGTTCGTAAGGATCGATGTGGCAGCCATGAAGGACCAGCGTGCCATCCGGTTCGACCCGGGCATAGGCCTCCTGCAACTGCGCTTTGCCATTGCGCAGACTTTTTACTTCACTGCCCAATAGCGCAATGCCGCACTCCAGCTTTGAATCGATGTGGTATTCATGGCTTGCGCGCCGGTTGGCAATGCGCGGCGAAAGATTCGGATCGTCCTTTGGCATCGGCGGGCCAATCCTACGCCGCCGCGCTCCCCCGGCAAGCCACTCCACCGCTTCACTTATGAAAGGCGCGTGACGAAGCACCAGCCACGCGGCTCACAGGTAATACGCGAACGAAATGGTTTACACGCAAAATGCGCAAAAGTCCTGGTCACGCATCACACATCACTCCGCACTGGCAACCCACGCCTGCAAACTGCTACTTGCGATAAGCAACTTCCCCCCGTTGAACGCTGTCCATTCGCTCCTACAATGCGCCGCCCGGCCGAAGGGAAAAACACAGCACGGATGCCGCTATTCGATCCCGATCATCTTCGACTGACTGATTTCATGGATCTGCCCACATTGCAGGAGATTCAGGATTCCTTTGCGGCTGTTGCCAGCGTCAAGGCGACCATTACCGACGCCGACGGCAATGTTCTCACACAGCCCACGCCGACCAGCGATTTTCTCCGCCGTCAGAGTGCCATTGCCGCCGCAGACGAGGCGGACCAGCAGCCGCAAAAGGCCGGGGCGCGATCCGGTGATTTCGTCGCCCCAATCATCGTCAACAACCAGCGACTCGGCACGCTGCGCATGAGCCCCGGCACCGCGACGTCCATCGACGAATCGAAGCTTCAGCAACTCGCTGAAAAGAGCGGCATTGATTTGAAACAGTTGAAGGGAATCGTCCGCGAGCTGAATCGCTCACGCAACAGCCGGCCGGCAGCGATTCAGTTTCTCTTTCTGCTCGCCAACGCCATAGCGCGCCTGTGCTTCCAGGAGTTTCAACTTCGCCGGCGCATCGACGAGCTGACGGCGGTCTACAACGTCACGATGATGCTCGCCGACGCCCGCGACCTTCCTCGCGTGTTGCAGCGCACCGCCGAGGCGGTGGTCGAGGTGATGAATGGCCGCAGCAGCTCGATCCGACTGATCGATCCGGAAAACGACGAGTTGGTCATTCGTGCGGTGCACAATCTTTCGGCGCAATACCTGAACAAGGGGGCGATTCTGCTGTCGCGCGCCGAGATCGACCGCGAAGCGCTCAGCCCGCGCGGATTCGCATATGTCCGCAACATGGCGACAGATCCGCGCGTGCTCTATCCACAGGAATCCCTGCGGGAGGGCGTGGTGTCGATGCTCTCCGTCGGCATGCGATACAAGGGCCGGCCGGTCGGCGTGCTTCGCGTGTACACCAGCGAAGAACGCCATTTTTCGCAGCTTCAGATCGATCTGCTGAAGGCAATCGCAGCGCAGGCCGCTGCCGCCATTGAAAATGCCCGACTGCTCGAGGAACAGCTCGAGGCCCGCGCGCTTGAAAAACAGGTGCAGATGGCCAGCGAGGTGCAGCAGCGAATGATCCCGCAGACGCCCATCCTCAAAGGCGTCGAACTGGCCAGCGTCTATGTCCCCTGCTTCGATCTCGGGGGCGATCTCTATGATTTCATTCCTTTCGGCGACAACAACGTCGGCTTGGTCATCGCCGATGTCGCCGGCAAGGGCGTGCCCGCCAGCCTCATCATGGCCAGTGTGCGGGCGGCGCTGCGGGCGCATGTGGACAATGTCTATTATCTCTACGAGGTGGTGCGGCGGCTGAACGTAATGCTGTACCGCGACACCAAGGCGGCAGAATTTGTCACGATGTTTTACGGCGTGCTGGATGTCAGCAATCGCCGGCTCACGTGGTGCAACGCCGGCCACCCCGCGCCGCTACTGCTGCGCGATGGCAGAGTGCGCGAGCTTGAGGGCTCGAATCTCGTGCTCGGCGTCGATCCGGACGAGCAATATCGCCAGGAAATCCTCGACCTGCTGCCAGGCGATGTGCTTGTGCTCTACAGCGATGGCGTGACCGATGCGATGAACTTTCAGCGGCAGACCTTCGGCAAACAGCGCCTGATCGAAACGCTTTTGCGCGGCGGACCGACGGCCGAGGCGATCAGCAGCAACATCCTCTGGGACATGCGCCGATTTGTGGGGCTTCGCGAACGCACCGATGACGTGACAATGATCGTCGCCCGTATCCAGCAGTCGGGGGAATTTTCAAAAACGGCGTAAATCCACTCAGCCGCGCGAGTTAAAGCCTCGCTCCCGGTGGATTGAACTCAACTTTCCCGCCTCCCCCTGCCGATGACATTTGCGCGGCCATCCGCCGCCCTGCGCCGTTCTGCGGCGCGAAACCGGCCGACCGCCCATCGCCATGAACCCTCAGGCAGCCCAGAATTATCTGCGGACGAAAGTCCTCACCGCCACGCCCGAGCAGTTGCAGATGATGCTCTATGATGGCGCATTGCGCTTCGGAGAACAGGCGCGTCTGGCGCTGGAGAAAAAGGACTTCGAGCAGAGCTTTTCCCTTCTCTCGCGGGTGCAGAAGATCATCACCGAGATGCAAAGCTGCCTGAAGCCGCAGCTCGCCCCCGAGCTTTGCGCCAACCTCGGCGCGATCTACACGTACGTTTTTAAAAAGCTCGTCGACGCCAACGTCAATCACAACCTTGAATCACTCAACGAAGCCCTCGATCTGATGCGCTACCAGCGCGAAACCTGGGGGATGCTGATGATTGAACTGGGCAAGACAAAGGCCGCCGCCGTTGCCCGAACCCTCGACATGCCCGA
>JBBQCK010000496.1:0-2853 GCA_038318605.1 Tepidisphaerales bacterium
ACAGATCGCTCACCAGCGAATTGAGCGTTGTGTCATCGCTATTGAGCCCATCCAGATCGACCTTGATCAACGCGCTGGTTGACAGTCCCGTTGCCTTGTTCTTCACATGAATGACGAGACTGCCGTTGACCGGCGGATGGCCGAGGCCCGCCTTTGGGTCATTCAACGCCAGCGCGGGATCCTTGACTACATTCGTCGCGGCCGCACTGGAAATCCCTTGAAGCCCCTGGCCCGAGGCATGAATCTTGTTCAGTTCAAATATCAAATTGCCCGCCAGATCGTTCACCGTATTCGTGACCGAATCGATCTTCGCGCGCACGCTGGCAAGTACGCCAAGGGATCCGCTCTTCGAAGGAATGACCGCGCCGTCGGCCTTGATGACCAGGTTCGTCACCAGTTGCCCGTCATCGCCCGCGACCTGACGCGTGGTGATGCCGCGCGATTGGGTGCCGACAACCAGTGCTTCGGAGCCCACGTTGATGCTGACCATCCCATCGCCGGTGTCGATCACCTTGGTGTCGATAAGCTGCGACAACTCCTTCAGCGCCGAATCGCGCTGATCGCGCAGGCCGTTGGCCGGACCTTTGCCGGATTCGGAGAGGGAAATCTGCCTGTTTAACTCTGACACCCGGCCAGCCAGCGCATTCGCACCATCCGCCAGACTGGTCACGCGCTGATCGACGTCCCCGCGCAAGTTCACAAGATCGCTGTGAATGCCCCGGATCGACGAAGCCAGCGCATCGCCGTTCTGCAATACAACCTGGCGCAGGCCCGCGTCCTGCGGCTTGTTCGCAAGGTTCGACCAGCCGTTGAAAAATGTGCTGAGCTGTGTCGAAAGGTCCTGATCCGACAACTCATTGAATACCGCTTCGACGCGCCCCATCCAGAGATTAGTTGCATCGGCGCCCTCGGCGTCGCTGGTGCTGGCCCTCAGGCGATTTTCCAGAGCTTCGTCGATCTGCCGCTTGATCGAATCAACATCAACCCCCGTCCCAACAAACACGCCCGGCCGAAGCTCATGGTCGCGCGTCGGCGTCAGGCCAACCACCTGTCGCGTGTAGTTGGCGTTGCCTGCGTTGGCAATGTTGTTGCCCGTCACCTGCAGCGCAGTCTGCTGCGCCGTCAGTGCCGATTTGCCGATATTAAGTGCGGAGATAAGGGACATGGGAATCAGTAGGCAGTAAGCAGTCGGCAGATTGAATTGAGTTCAGATTTCTAATCTCTTAGATGCAACGCACGCTCACGACCCATACTTTGAATTTCGGACTTCGGATTTTGGACTTCGCCCATCATTTCCCTCTCCATCATCCCACGGCATCCATCACGCCCACGCGCGCTCCAACGCGCGGCGCACCGGTGGACGTGTACAGCCCCGCCTGTTCCACTGCGCCTGCCACCAGCCGCACGATCGTGTTCAGATGGCCGAGAATCGCGCCGGCGAGACGACTGGCGACGGTGGCGCGCGAGGCAACTTTCTGCGCAATCGCCCGCAGCTCCGTGCGCGATGCCAGCAGCTTCTGCTTCCCCGCCGGCCAGGCGTCGGCAATCTGCGAAAGCGTTGCGCCCTGCGGAAGCTTCAGAATCATTGCCGATTCCCGCGCCACCACACGGCGGCGCGCCTCCAGATTGGCGATGCGGATGCGCGTCGCATCCTGCAACTTCGCCGCCGCCTCCATCTGCCGGGTGTCCATCTTTTTCATGGCGGCCTGATGCGCTTCAAGATGGCCGAGCAGCTTCCGATGCTCCACCACCATGTGAGCCATCAACGCTTCGAGTTCGACAAGCTGTCTCGCCATATTCGTCTCGGTAAATGCCTATGCACCACGATCGCTGCTCGTCTCAACCTCGCTCGCTTTAGGCGCCTGCCGCGCGTACGCACGGGCCGCCCGCGCCTTGCGAACGAGCGTGTTCACCAACTTCGGATCCGCGCCGCGCGCGATCCGATCCACCAGGTGCTGATCGAACAATTGCGAGAATGCCTCGCCGCCCCGGCCGCCCGAAAACAAATCCGACTTGAAAACCCCCTCGTGCATCTGCTTCAACATCGGTGCGTAAAACGCCTGCGCCACAAATCGGCGTGCCTGCTCGCGAAGCTGCGCATCTTCCTGTTCGACGGTCGGCGGCGTCGCCTTATCCAGCGAATCAGTCGGCAATGTCGGCCGCGCCGCCGCGCCATGCCCGGTCCCTACCACATCATTTTCCAGGGGCTTCAATGCCGGCCGGGCAATACGTCCTGCACGATCCGGTGAAAGGTCTTGAACCGAAAGCACCCGCATTTCCGCATGATGCGTTCCGGCGGGTTCCAGATCCCGCGGCGACAGCGTGAATGCCCGCGGTCCCGAATAATCATCCAACGGCGCCAGCATCGCCGGCCGCGACGTTGGCCCGACCTGTGGCATCCAATCGCCCGCAGCCGGAAGTAGTGAACTAAATGAACCTGTGGTCATATGCGTCTCCGACGCTGACATGGGCGGCTATTCGTCCACGATTAACTTCGCGTGCAGCCGTCCGGTCTTGTAAAGCTCTTCAATGATCGAAATGCGATCCTCGATCGGCACTTTCCACATCTCCAGCGCATCTATCAGATCCTGCAGCTTCGCGCCGCCCGTCCGCGAGGTGTCGGCAACCACGAAGCTGTGCTCGTCCACCACCGGAGTCCGCGCGCTGGCAACTGGCGCCGGATTGATTGTGCTGATCGTCAGACCTGCCGCGCTGATGACCACCGGGCTTATTTCCACATCCCCCGTAATCATCAGTTTCCGCGTCTTGTGATTGATGACGACGCGCGCCTCATTCGGCATCATGCGCACCGGCAGCGAAAGCACCGCCGCAATAAAGCTGTCGGGGCGATCC
>JBBQCK010000497.1:0-2836 GCA_038318605.1 Tepidisphaerales bacterium
AGGCCGGATGCCGCGTCATCGACGCAGACCGCGATGCAAAGGCCGCCCTGCAACTGCCTGAGGTCCGCTCTGTGATAAGAACGTGGTGGCCGGACGCCATCAATCCCGACGCCTCAATCAGCCGGCCCGTGATCGCCCGGCGCGTGTTCAACAACCCCATTGATCGCCAGCGACTCGAGGCGCTATTACACCCGATCGTCGCGCAACTGCGCGACGAACAGATGGCCACCGCAGCCCACGATCTGTCGATATGCGCCTATGTCTGGGATACGCCCTTGCTGTTTGAAACCAGGCTGGATCGCCAATGCGACCGCATTGTGTTCGTCGATGCCCCCATCTCCCTGCGTCAGCAACGCGTCGAAAATCGCGGCTGGGACCCTGCCCAACTCGTTTTGCGAGAAAAATTCCAGTTGCCACTGGACAAGAAGCGTTCGCTTGCCCATGATATTGTCCGTAACACCGCTGGTTCACCCTTGGTTGAAGAGGTTCGCCGTCAAATCCGTCAGGTACTTGCCCACGTTTTGAGTGCGCAGCCCCGCGACTCCAGGCGTATGCTTCCCGCAAACGGGAGCGAAGACAGGTCACCCCCGACGAATCCATGAACTTTCCGGCCCGACTGATTCGGGCACGGCAGCGAACCGCGGTTGGGGTGGGGCGTACGGATAAGTATTCCCCAGTTGATATAGTGGCCTTACCCAGCATACCGTTCGGCCTGGCATCGCATTCACACACGCTCCATCAGCCACAGCAGTGAGTTTTTTCATGGATCGCGGCCAGTTCCTCAACCGGCCGGCGAGTCCCCATTAACCCGAACCCTTTTTCCCACCGTTTCGTACACGCCTCAGGAGGCATCGAGCCACATGGCCAAAACCAGCACACCCAAAAAGCGACCCGCACCCAAAGTCGATCTGAACTCCGATCCGATCGGCCAGTCTATCACCGCCGCGCTCGACAACGCGCTGCCGGGCACGCGCGCAATCGACCGCGGCGATCGCGCCGATCGAGACAGCAGCTCTCGCGAGGCCGCCAATCGCGAATCCTCACGCCCCGAACCCGCCAACCGTGAACCCGCGCCCCGCGAGGCTCCGTCCCGTGAGCCCGCCAAACGTGAGCCGGCAACGCGCGAGCCCGCCCGCGCCGAAGCCCCCCGCAACGACAAAGCTCAAGGCGGCGACGACATCGCCGTCATGGATGCCGAAACCAATGCCCGCTACGAGCAGGTCAAAGGCGGCAAGCTCTACATCAAAGATCTCCAGCAGATGGAAGCCAGCGGCCTCCACGAAATCGCCAAGGCCGAGGGCATCCAGGATTTCATCGGCATGAAAAAACAGGATCTGATCTTCCAGATCCTGCGCAGCCGCATCCGCCAGAATGGCCTGATGTATGGCGAAGGCGTCCTGGAAATTCTTCCCGACGGCTTTGGCTTCCTGCGCAGTCCCGAATTTAACTATCTCCCCGGCCCGGATGACATTTACATCTCCCAATCGCAGATACGCCGGTTTGGCCTGCGCAATGGCCACGTCGTTCAGGGACAGATTCGCCCGCCGAAGGAATCCGAACGCTATTTTGCGCTGCTTCGCGTCGAAGCCATCAACGGCGAAGACCCCGAGCGCATCACCGATACCAGCAATTTTGAAGACCTCACGCCGCTCCATCCCAACCGGCGCATCATCCTCGAAACCGACCCAAAAGAGCTGAACATGCGCATCGTCGATCTGGTGACCCCCATCGGGTTCGGCCAGCGCATGCTCATCGTCGCTCCGCCGCGCACCGGCAAAACCGTGCTGCTTCAGAAGATCGCCAACTCGATCTCGATCAACATGCCCGAGGCGGTTTTGATCATCCTGTTGATCGACGAGCGCCCCGAAGAAGTCACCGACATGCGCCGCAACACCAAGGGCGAGGTCGTCAGTTCCACGTTTGATGAACCATCCTCGCGCCATATTCAGGTCGCCGAGATGGTCATCGAAAAAGCCAAGCGCTATGTCGAATTTGGCAAGGATGTGGTGATCCTTCTCGACTCGATCACCCGCCTCGCCCGCGCCTACAACACCGAGGTTCCCCACTCTGGCAAAATTCTTTCCGGCGGCGTTGACGCCAACGCCCTTCAGAAGCCCAAGCGATTTTTCGGCGCCGCCCGCAATATCGAAGAAGGCGGCTCGCTGACTATCCTCGCCACCGCCCTGATCGACACCGGCTCGAAGATGGACGAAGTGATCTTTGAGGAATTCAAAGGCACCGGCAACAGCGAGCTGCACCTCGATCGCCGTCTGGTCGACCGCCGCGTCTACCCGTCAATCGACGTCAACGGCTCCGGCACCCGCCGCGAGGAACTGCTGCTCGATCCGAAGGAAATGGAACTGGTCTACCGCCTGCGCCGCGTTCTGTCTGACATGAACCCGGTCGAGGCGATCGAGCTGCTGAAAGGCCGACTCGAAAAGGTTCCGAGCAACGGGCAGTTCCTGATGGCAATGAACCTCGATTGAGTCGTCGCGCCCAATCACACCGCACATCCCGCCCCCCGATCGCACACGGCCGGGGGGCTTTTTTGCGCCCGTGGGTCGAATCGTCGTAAAGGGCATATTCGCCGATTTGCCTCCAATTGTCGTAGCGCCTATCGCCGACAACTAATGCCTGAAAGGTCAGCAGCGGCAGGAAACTTCCAAAGTGTCACAGAATATTCAGTTCCAATTGGAGCGCCACCATCGCCCGCTATAATGTGACATCGTGAAAAGCCCTTTCCCCGGCATGGACCCCTATCTTGAGGAACGCTGGTCCGACGTGCATTCCACGCTGGTGCCTGCGATCAAGGAAGCTCTTCAGCCATTACTTCCAC
>JBBQCK010000498.1:0-2816 GCA_038318605.1 Tepidisphaerales bacterium
CTATCGATCGACCATCGCGGCTTGCCGTCCGCCAGACCCACGCAATAAAAATGGCCGTCGATGTCACCGAGGTAGACGGCATCGCCCTGCACGAGCGGTGTTGATTCGAACGCACTGTGGCTGTCGAAGGTCCAGCGTGGATTGCCGGTTTGCAGGTCGATCGCGTGGAGGATGCCGTGGTCGTCGGGAACAAGCGCAGATCCGGCGGCGATGGCGATGCCGCCGACGACGCCTGCACGGTCGGCGCTGTTGGTGATATAGGTCCAGCGCAGCGTCATGGGCGGTGCGGCGATGGCGTCGGCGACGCCGAGCAGGCGTCCGCCGCCTTGGTAGCCCGGCCATGCGCTGGTCCTGCTTCGCGCTGAGGTTGTCGCGGGCGATGCGGGGACGGCGCTGGTTGGACGAGTTGTGCCGGGCGCGGCGGGTTCGACGCGTTTGCGGCCGCAGGACAGCATGGCAAGGGGTATCGCAAGCGCGACGCCCCAGGGTGCGATTCGATGTGACGCCGATAGTAACCGGGCGAATGGATTCATTTCACGCACTGGTCAAACAGAGTATTTTCAGTGCGCCGCCTTGATGTCGATGCAGACCAGGTCATTGTCCCCCTTGGCGTAGAGCTTTCCGTCATAGATCAACGGGGTGGACCAGACCTGCCGGCCTTCGACCACGTTGTCGATGGAGCCGATGACTCGATAGCCTTTCGGCGTCATCTCGACCATGGAGAGCCGGCCGCGTTCGCTGAGCAGGATCGCCTTGTCGCCGCCGAAGCGAAGGATGCTGCCGCCCATGCCGAGCAGGTTTCGTTCCTTGTTGCCAGATTGCCACGCGACTTTGCCATCGGGCCAGGAGAGACATTTGAGGGTGCCTTCACTGTTGGCGTAAAGATGATCGCCGTCGAATACCGGCGTGGCGATGCGGCTCATAACCTCCTTGTTTTCCCAGTCCTTCTTCGCTGATTTGGCGGTGACAGAAACCATCATGCAGCCGTGGCCATAATCGCTGGTGACAAAAATATTGCCGTCGTGATAAACGGGCGTTGCGGCGTTGACGTCGTACTGCGTTTCCCATGGCAAGGACCAGATTGTCGTGCCGTCGGCGGGATTGATGGCGTAGATCGCTTTGTTTGCCAGACAGACAAGCTGCGGTGTTCCCTCAACATCGATCATGATCGGTGCGGAATAGCCTCCCGATCGGGCTTTGGATTGCCAGCCGATCTTGCCTGTGGTTTTGTTCACGGCGACCGCCACCGGGCCGCCAACGGCGCCCTGTACGTAAACATTTTCGCCGCGCACGAGTGGGCTTGAGGCCATGCCCCACTCCTGATTTTTGCCCTTCGTTTCACCGAGTACGTTCAGCGACCAGGCGACCTTGCCGCCGTCTAGTGCACGGCAGGTAAGGTCGCCAGCGCCGCTGTAGGTGTAGATAAATTCGCCGTCGATGGCGGGCGTCGCCCGTGGGCCGGGATAACTTGCCGGCCAGGCTTTGCCGGCGTCGGTCTGCTTCCAGTTGACCTTGCCAGTTGCGGCATCGATGGCGTAGAGGATGTCCTTTTTGGTTTGATCATTCATCGCGACGATGTAGACCACGCCGGAACGGGCGATGGGGCTGGAATAGCCGACGCCGACGGATGTATTCCACACGGGCTTCAATGTGTCGGGCAGTTTGTCGATCAGACCCTGTTCGTGGCTGATACCGTCGCCGCGCGGGCCGCGCCAGTTGGGCCAATCCTCGGCAGGGCCGGCCGCCAGCAGCGAGGCGCTGCACGCAAGGACCGCCGCGGCGAAGATCGGTCGATTCAATGATGCTCGAAACCTTGATACTGCCATGATCCGCTCCGTCTGAAATGAAAGGTTGCCGGCGGTCGGCGCGATGCCGCAAATGCTAGTATGAATTGTAGCCTCGCTGCCGGGCGGGCGTCATTCGGCGCGCAGATTGGCCGCCAGTGCGCCGCGACCGGCCAGCGGCAGCGCCGCCACCATCGCGAGGATTCCCGTAATCAGCACAGCGCCGAGCATGGCGGCCGTGGCGGAGAGATTGAGTTCTCGTGCATGAGTCAGCAACGTCGGCGCGATGGCCACCAATGCGCCGGCGGCTCCGATTCCAAGGCCCAGCAGCAAAAGGGCGGCATTCTCCGATAAAACCAGCGCTCGGCGCCTTTGGGCGGTGAAGCCGATTGCGCCCAACAGCGCAAGCTCGCCCCGGCGCTCGAAGATTCCGCGCGCCAGTGCCACGCCAAGCCCCAGCGTCCCGAGCATCAGGCCGAGCGCGCCCAGCACCTGAAACGTGGAAAGATAGGTGTTTGCGACCTCGTGATATCGTGCCAAGCGGGACGCGGTAGTTTCAGCGCGCACGCCGTAATCGTCCAGATTTGCCTCGAGTTGGCGCGACAGCGGCGCGGCATCTTCGGGCGGGCAATCCACCAGTAGCACGTTTGCGCCGGCTTGATCGGGAAATAGCCGTACAAAATTGCGTTCGCCCATTAACAGAACGCTCTGAAACATGCTGGCATGCAGGGTCGCAACGAGCTTGAGCGTGCGCGGCCGGCCGTGCTGGTCGAGGATCTGCGTACGACCGCCGAGCGGCAGCTTCAACACATAATTTGCCGTGTCGTCATCCGCGATGATCGGAATATCGCGTTCGTCGGGCTCTTCCAGTAGCCGCCAGGCCTGTTCGCTGGTCAGTTCAGTTTCGCCAACCGTGCGGGCGAACGTGAATGCCTGGCGCGATGCAAATGATTCGGGAATGGAAAGGATCGTTGGCTGAGTTGGGCGCGTCAGATTCAGGCAGCTTACATCCTGTCCGACGGAGGATTTGAG
>JBBQCK010000499.1:0-2814 GCA_038318605.1 Tepidisphaerales bacterium
AGCCGCATCGTCTGGTACAGCTCAGCATCATCCACACCGAAAGCGCCTTTGTACGCCAGAAACACCTTGAACGACGACAACCCGGCCTTCACGATGTCACGAAGCTGCCGCTCAGCCAGATCGTCAAAACGGGTAACACCCATGTGAAATGTAAAATCGCAGGCGCTCTTTCCGTCGGCCTTTGATTTCCAAAGTTCAAAAGCCGTCGCCGGTTCATCGCTGCGGGCGGGACAGATCATTTCTATAAGAGTTGTGGTGCCCCCAACAATGGCCGCCTTTGAGGCGGTTTCGTAAGTGTCGCGCGCGTAGGTGCCCATAAAGGGCAGATAGATATGAACATGCGGATCAATGAATCCGGGGAAAACCAGCTTCCCCCGTGCCTCAACGATGGTCGCGCCGGCCGGCGCTTCGAGGTTGGCCCCGAGGCGGGTGATGGTCTGGTCTTCGCAGTAAATGTCGCCAACCCAGCGATCCGTCCCGGTCACAATCTGCCCGTTGCGTATTAATAGCGGCATGGTGGGATCCGTTCGTTCGATCAACCCGCGCGGCCGGGCGATAATCTACACCATAACGCGCCATCCCGTTGCGCGAAACATTCTCCCCTTCGGCGCGTATGATGAACTGTGAGAAACAGACCATCAGTGCGGTCCGCGATTGCGTCCTCGAGCGTTTTGCTTGTAATTCTCGCATGCGCCATTCACGGCGAAACGCCGACGACCAAATTGTCTCTGTTCGAGCCGAGCACACCGGCAACCGCCGCCACCACAGCGCCGGCAACTGCCCCGGCCACCATTACTGCCGCGCAGAGGACGCGCGTCCTCGTGCTCACGCGAAAATCATTTCAACTATTCAAGGCCAAGGACTATCCGGCGGTCGAAAAGGTGCTGGCCGAGGCGCTTGAAATCGACCCGACGCAATCGACCAATCTTTACAACATGGCCTGCGCGCAGTCCCTCTTGGGCAAGCCCGACGCAGCACTGAAGTGGCTCGAAAAATCCGCCGAAGCCGGTTTCACGGATTTTTACCACGTCGATCGCGATTCCGACCTCGATTCGGTTCGAAAACTCGATGGATACAAGGCCTTGGTTGCGCGCCGCGACGAGTTGCAGCGCCGGGCGGCCGATCTCGTCGTTGAACGTCTGAAACAGCAGTTTGGCCCCGGATATCTCTACGAAATCAGCGAGCCGGATCGCCTCATATTTGCCACCAACACCGACCAGCGCACGCTCGAGGAACTCAAGACCACCCTACAGAAGCAGGCGAGATCACAATGGGCAACCCTGTTCGATCACAAGGTTGATGAATATGTCGCGGTGGTGCTTCCTTCGCTCGAAGACTACCGCCGCATCGTAGCCAATCCGAACATCGGCGGTTTCTATAATCCCGAAAATCACACATTAATCGCCAAACGCCTCGGCACCGTCATGGCGCATGAGTTTACGCACGCATTGCAGGCTGCTGATCTCGATGCGACCGGCACCGAGCCGCCCATCTGGGTGCGCGAGGGGCTGGCGGTAATGTTTGAAGCCGCGAACTTCGACGGCAAGTCGTTCACAATTCAGGATGGTCAGCGGCTCTATCAGCTTCAGGCGGCCGCCAAAATGAATCAGCTCATTCCCGTCGAAAAACTGCTCGCCATGTCCCATGAGCGATTCATGACGCCCGCCTATGCATCGCGTGCCTATGCCGAATCGGGCTCGCTCATGCATTTCCTGCACGAGCGCGGCCTTTTGCGCAAATTTCTCGATGCCATCGCCGGCAATAACGAAGACAAAGACCCAACCTGCCGCGAGGCGCTTGAAAAAGTGACCGGCGGCAACCTCGCGGTATTTGAACACGACTGGCGAGCTTGGATGGTCAAACGCACACCCCCGCCACTAAACACCGGCCCGGGCGGGGTGTTTCTTGGCGTGCGCTTTGGCGAGGACAATGACGGCCTACTGGTCGAAGAGGTCGTGCCGGGTTACGCCGGCGCGCAGTCGGGTATAAAAGTCAAAGATGTCATCATCGGTGTGGACGGAATTGATGTTCGCGACAACTTTCAACTGATGCCGCTGCTCGCGAGCCACAAGCCTGGCGAAAAAATCGAGTTTCGCATTCGACGGGGCGAGGAATACATCGATCTTCCGGTCACGCTCGGCCAGCGCCCCGAGGGCCCGGCCACCCGTCCCGCGCGCGGCCGACGTTTGCCGGCGCAGGGTCGCGCTCCCACCAATCCCCCAGCGACCATGCCTGCCACCGCGCCCGCGACAACGCGCCGCGCGGCATAGCCGCATTTTGCCGCTGCGCCAAAGTGCAGTGATGCTGTACCTGCTACCTCGCCCATCCGAGGGCGCTGGGACAGCGCCACTACCGTCGTCGCGACGCTTTCGTAAGATCGACGCCTCGATGCAGGAAATTCTATTGTTGCACCTGACGGGTGAAGACCGCCCTGGATTTACAGCCGCCCTGACCGGCGTGCTGGCGGCCCACGCCGTCGAGGTTCTCGACATTAATCAGACCGTCATCCACCGCACGCTTCTGCTGGGAATGCTGGTGCGCATATCGCCCGGCAAGGAGCCTGACGAACTGCTATCCACCGCCCGGCGGCTCGGCCTTCAACTGCGCATGACGCCCGTTGACGCCGAAGGCTACGACGCCTGGGTTGCGCGACAGGGAAAGCCGAGATACATCCTTACGCTGCTGGCGCGCCGGCTCGAAGCAGACTATGTGTGCTCGGTGGCGACGCTTATTTCCGAACAGAGTCTGAACATCGACATCATCACCCGCTTGAGCGGCCGGCCGCCGCGTCTGGATGATGGCAAGCCGCGCCGC
>JBBQCK010000500.1:0-2814 GCA_038318605.1 Tepidisphaerales bacterium
GATCCGGTAAAAAACAGCGACTTGAGATCAATCAAAGCCGATGACCCATGCGCTGGCGCTTGGTTTCAAGATAGGCGCGGTTGTGCGGGCCTGGCTCGGTGCGAATGGGCACTTCCTCGACCACCTGCAGGCCGTAGCCGTCGATGCCGTAAATTTTCTTGGGATTGTTGGTCATGATGCGAATTTGCCGCAGACCAAGATCGCGCAGAATCTGGCTGCCAATGCCGTAATCGCGCTTGTCGGCCGGCAGGCCGAGCTTCAGGTTCGCTTCGACGGTGTCCATCCCCTGCTCCTGAAGCTTGTAGGCGTGCAGCTTGTTGGCTAGACCGATGCCCCGGCCTTCCTGCCGGAGGTAGACCAGAACGCCCCGTCCGGCATCGTTGATGGTGCGCATGGCGGCGTCGAGCTGGCCGCCGCAATCGCACCGTTCGCTGCCAAAGACGTCGCCTGTCAAACATTCGCTGTGGACGCGCACCAATGTCGGCTCCTCGACCGGCGCCGCGGCGCCATCCGGGCCGTACTCGCCAATGCCTCCCTTAACCAATGCAAGATGCGGCTGGGGATCGACCACGCTCTGGTAGGCGAACAGCCGAAAATCACCCCAGCGCGTCGGCAACGTGACGGATTCGATGCGCTTGACGAATTGCTCGCGTCGGAGGCGGTGGCTGATGAGGTCTGCGATGGTGCACATCTTCAGGCCAAAACGCTCGCAGAATTTTTCGAGTTCCGGCCGGCGGGACATCGTGCCGTCGTCGCTCAAGATTTCGCAGATAACGGCCGCGGGCTTTAACCCCGCCAGCCGCGCCAGATCGACCGAGCCCTCCGTCTGACCTGCGCGGACGAGCACGCCGCCGTCACGGGCGCGCAGCGGATTGAGATGGCCGGGCCGTAGCAAGTCGCTGGGGCGGGCGTCGTCGGCAATGGCAACTTCGATGGTGCGTGCCCGGTCGGCGGCGCTGACGCCGGTGGACACGCCGAATTTTGGATGCGCGTCGATTGTTACGGTAAACGCGGTTCCGAGGTGGGCGGTGTTATGGTCGGTCTGCGCCTGAAGTTGAAGGCGGTCGCAGTGTTCGCCGGTCAGCGCGAGGCAAACGACGCCACGGGCATGTTTCACCAAGAAGTTGACCGATTCCGGCGTGATGCGGTCGGCGGCATAGACGACATCGCCTTCGTTCTCTCGGTCTTCGTCATCAACCAGAACAACCGGCTTGCCGGCTTTCAGTTCTTCGAGGATCTCTGGAATCGGCGCAAACGGCATTCCAACAGGATAGTCCCCGCGGCAGGCGCTTTCCAACCGGAACGCATACTTCCGTCGCGGCGCCTTTTTCGATCAGCAGGCGTCACGGCGTCCAGGCAGGCGCCAAGCCGAGCGGATCGATCAATTCCTCGTGCGATTCTGCGACATAATTCTCGAACCAGTCGGCATGCAGGTCGCTGTCGGCGGAGTTTGGATAGGCGCTGAACGCCCACGCCGGCCCGGGCAATGCGGCCTGCGCGCCAACCGTTACTGTCATCGGCGAATCCGAAGTCTCGCCGGTGCGCTCCGATATCGTCGATGCCTCGCGCGCCGCGTGTACTCGATTTGGCAGTCCCGGCCGGATGTCGATGTACGAGGTCACGGGCTGCATGGAAGGCTGATTGTCATACGCTGGCGGATCGGCGCTGATCGCATCATGAAATGCATTGAATGCCGACTTTTCCGACGTCGCCAGTCGCGCCAGGCCAATGCGCATGGCACCTCGGGACAGAAAGATCAGGGAAAGAAAGAGCATGAACGCGAACAATGCCTCGATCTCAGCAGAGCCGCGGCGGGCGCGCGCCGGCCGGCGGCGCGGCTTCGTTACGCCGGACGCGTGGTATTGGCGGTGTATTGATATATGACTCTGATACATGATTTCCAGAAGGTTTATGCCCGATCAGTGAAGGCTGAGACGGTCAATCGCGGCGGTGTCATCGGTACGCAGTCCCGACAATTCAAACGCCGCGCGGAAATTCAGGTCGGCCATTGTTTCTCCGAGGGCATCTGAAACAGCCAGTCGGGGCTGCCAGTTCCAACCACCTATCGTGCTCAGCCGCCAGGGGCGCGGAGGGGTGCGATTGTCGTATCGGTCGCTGGAGCCGTACCCGCCATTGTATTCCATCCAGTTGAACGCTTCTGATTGCGCGGTTGCCACCATCCTGGCGACAGGGGCCGCCAGGAGCTTCTGCATGACAGGGCGCGGCGACGTTTCGGGCCGCGGAACCGCGCATGCCGACAGGGTGAAATAGGTCTTGCGCTCTGCGTCGCTCAGGCCGCGCGTCGGAGGGACTTGGGATTCCGGCGGGCGTATTTCATATGGCCAGGTGCGATTGATCCACTCCAATGCGGCAATTTGGGCGATAATGGCGGCGCCCTGAGCGGTGATCGGCGCGGCCCATGCCTGGGCCTGGCTGCGTAGTTGTGCATCGGGCGTCGGATTGCGCGGATCCTGCTGGCCGCGCAACTGATTGTATTTCTGACGCCAAAGCCGGCGGTAATTTCGGCCGTAGACGTCGTTGTAAACATACCGATAGGCGTCGTCGTACATGTTGGGCCTGGCCCATTCAGGCACGTCATATCGGCCATAGGTAGCCAGCACGAACTGGGGCGTATTGCCCATCTGCTTCAACAGTGAATCGCGAAACGCATCGACCGCGCTCTTAAATGCATTAACGGCGAACCGCTCGTGATACTTCGCATCGAGCATCTGTTGGAGGGCGTCGGCGTAGACGACGATTTCCCACTGTTTGGCGTTTGGCGGCGGCGTGAGAATGTCGCGAATCACCTGCTCC
>JBBQCK010000501.1:0-2804 GCA_038318605.1 Tepidisphaerales bacterium
GGGGTACGCGGCGGCGATTCGCGCCGGGCAATTAAAGAAGCGCGTGCTCTGCATAGAAAAGCAAAATCTCGGCGGCACATGCCTCAACTGGGGCTGCATTCCGACCAAGGCGCTGCTCGAGGACGGCGCCTTGGTCATGAAGATCAAACACGACGCCGCTTCGCGCGGCATCGGCTTTGAAAATCTGACAATCGATTTCTCCAAAATGATCGCCCGCTCGCGAGCGATCGCAAAAAAGCTTGAAAACGGCATTGGACACCTGTTCAAAAAGTATCTTGTGAAGCACGAAATCGGCACGGGCGTTGTCCTCGGGGCACATCGCGTCCTGATAAAAGGGGAAGAGCCTGATCGCGAGGTCAGCGCCGAACACATCATCATCGCCACGGGCGCGCGGACCACGCCCTTGCCGGGAGCGCCGTTCGATGGCCTGACGATCATCACCAGCCGCGAAGCAATGACTTTGGAAAAGCAGCCCAAACGCCTCGCCGTCATCGGCGCGGGCGCCATTGGCTGTGAATTTGCCGACTTTTACAATGCGATTGGCACCGAAGTAACGATCGTTGAAATGCTGCCGCATCTTTTGCCGATCGAGGATGAGGATGTGAGCATTCTGCTTGAGCGCCTCTTCGCCAAGCGCGGCATAAAGGTGAAGACGGGAACAAAGACCGAAAAGCTTGAAA
The DNA here is from genome assembly GCA_038318605.1 of Tepidisphaerales bacterium. Taxonomy (GTDB): domain Bacteria; phylum Planctomycetota; class Phycisphaerae; order Tepidisphaerales; family Tepidisphaeraceae; genus JBBQCK01. Next base: position 681 of record JBBQCK010000501.1, read on the forward strand.
AAACCGCCAATGGCGTGCGGCTGACTCTTTCCGGAAAGGAGTCAGAAACGATTGACGCGGACGTGGTGCTCATTGCCATTGGTGTGACGGGCAACACCGCGGAAGTTGTCGGCAAGGAATGCGGCCTGGAACTGGAGCGGAGCCGCATCAAAGTCGATCCAACCTACAATGCCGGCGTTGAGAACATCTGGAGCGTCGGCGACTGCATTTCGATGCAGTGGCAAGAAGATGCAGGAATGGCTGGCTACCGGCATCCCGACCTGGCGCACGTTGCGCATCATGAGGCGGTCATGGTGGTCGAGCGCATCTGCGGTGTAGCCCGGCACGAAATGGACTATCGATATATCCCGGGATGCACGTACACGCATCCGCAGGTCGCCAGCATGGGCGCCAGCGAAAAGAAGCTGCGTGCTGCCGGGCGCGAGATCAAAGTTGGAAAGTTTCCATTTGGCGTCAGCGGCCGGGCAATGGCGGCGGGCGAAACCGACGGTTTCGTCAAGCTGATCTTCGACGCCAAAGATGGCGAACTGCTTGGTGTACACATGATCGGCGAGCACGTCACCGAATTGTTATCCGAACTGGTGCTGGCGCGTAAGCTGGAGGCAACCGAGGAAGAAATCATCGACGCCATTCACCCGCACCCAACTCTCAGCGAAGCGGTAATGGAAGCCGCCGGCGTGGCAATGGGCAGGGCGATTCACCTTTGATGCGCTTCACCGCGGTTTGGCCCACTTTGGGCGGCCCTTGTCTTTGTTGTGTGCGGGCTTGCGACGGGCGATCGATTCACTCTTAACGGCGGGGCTGTGGGCTCGCGCTTCGCCTCGACCTTCATGTAATGGATGTGCAGTGGCGCGAGGGATGCCGCTGGCGCGCGCGTGCGGCTTCTGGTCGGTCTTCTGGTGCGGCTTGGGGGCATACGGTGAAGGTTGCGGATCGCCGCTGTAATGACGCGGCTTTGGCGAGGCCGGGCCGCGGCGTGGGCCGGCCTGTGCGTACGGCCGCTTTGAACGCTCTGTTCGGGTGTCGGCCCGTCCGGATTCGCCTCTTGCAAAGTCACTTTTTCCCGCTGTTGCGGGAGCATGCTCACGACGCGGCGGGTGAGTATGTCCGGCCTGCGCTGAATGCGGCGCGCGATGCGGCGTGTCGTGGTTTTCGCCAACTGCACGGTGCGCTCGGGTATGCGAATGCGGTGAAGATTCCCGCCGATGTCCGCCACCCTTGTCGTCGCGAGCATTTGGCTGGAATTTGGTATGTCGATCAACCTGGTCGTGGCGTTTCGGTTGATTGCGCTGATCCGAATGAGCTGTACGATCGTCTCGGTTGTCAGCGGTTTTGTGATCGCGCGCCGCAGGAGCATCGTCCCTTTGTAACTCCGGCGTGGGCTTCACAGTGATCGATCGCTTGAGCAGGCGTTCGATCGCGCGAAGGTTGGATACCTCGTCGCGATCGACGAACGAAATGGCCGCCCCGGCCGCCCCGGCCCTTGCGGTTCGGCCGATGCGATGGACATACGTTTCCGGCTCGTGCGTCAGATCATAATTGACGACATGGGTGATGCCGTCCACATCCAGCCCGCGCGAGGCGATGTCGGTGGCGACCAGAACCGGTATGCGATTGCCTGCGAAGTTCGCCAGGGCCCGCTGCCGCGCGTTTTGGCTTTTGTTGCTGTGCAGGGCCTCTGCCTTGATGCCGCGGGTGTGAAGGCGCTTTACCACCTTGTCGGCGCCGTGCTTGGTGCGTGTGAAGACAATCGCACGGTACATCGGCAAATCGATTACCAGTTGTGCGAGCAGCGATGACTTTTCCTGCCGGCCTATATAGTAGACCGATTCCTCGATGCGGTCGGCCGTCGTCGCGACGGGGGCGACGTGGACCGTTGCCGGATCTCGCAGCAGGGCGTCGGCGAGCTTTCTGATTTCGATAGGCATGGTCGCGGAGAAAAAGAGCGTTTGACGGTCCTTTTTGAGTGCGACTGTGATGCGTCGAATGTCGTGGATGAAACCCATGTCGAGCATGCGATCGGCCTCGTCGAGCACAAGAATTTCGGTGCCTTCAACGTGGGCGTAACCCTGGTTCATGAGGTCGAGAAGCCGGCCAGGTGTGGCGATGATCACATCGACGCCG
>JBBQCK010000502.1:0-2795 GCA_038318605.1 Tepidisphaerales bacterium
GGATCGTACATCAACGGAGTGAAATGCATTTTTTGATCGCGGAAAACGTCTCGCCGGCCGTGTGCGAAGCGCTCCGCCGCCATGGCCATGTGCCGCACGAGATTTCGGAAATTGAAGGCGCGCCGGATCTTCCGCCGCTGGACCTTCTGAAAGCCGCGCGCGCACGGCAGTGGGAAATCGTCACCGCCGACGACACGCTGGCCGAAACGCCATTCGCTGAGGATTACTGGTTCGACCGCACGATCATTTACCTCCAGCTACCCGGCGCCGATGTCGAACAGGACGACGCCATCGATCGCCTCTTCACCCGCTATAAACGGCTCACCGCCCGCCGCATGTATACCGTGACCGAGACCCGCGTAAAGGTCCGGCAGTTGCCGGGCGGAGTGCGGGCGTAAGGGATGGGCATTCATCGCGGGCGGAGGATGCTCATCATCAAGCTCTAATTTGAAATCTCAGATAAGTAAGATTACGCGAGTTTGCAGCCGATCTAAAATGTGAAATATCAGTTCTGATAACTCCGATCCCAAATCGGCCACCAATCTCATGTTTTATTAACTGCCTCGACCAATGTCGCGGGCTTGTAAATCGCCGGCAATTTCGTCGGCTGGACGCCGCGGGTCATGGCATTGGGTGGATAATAAGCCGTCAAGGGTATTGCACCTGATGGATAAAGTTCCTTCAATTTCTGCCACCCCGGCGCGCTGCGGTCGGTGAGGTCTGCCTTCAGCGTCAGAACTTTTTTCCCGCTCAGCGCCTGCGCCACCGCTGGATCGTGAAACACCGTCGCCTCTACATACTGGCAACTTCCGCACCAGTTGGCGGTAAATTTCACGAGGACCGGCTTACCCCCCGCAAGCGCCGAATCCAGCGCCTTGTCCGTATAAGGCTGCCAGGCGACCGATTCGCCGCTGTTCATGTAAATCGCGAACCCCACGACAGCGCACAGCATGGTAGCCGCCAGCATCGCCGAGATGGCGACCGGCCTAGTGGCCTTGCTTAACTGCACCGTACGCGCCATCAAAAAGAAGCATCCAACCGCCACCGGTGGCACAAGCGCATACCACACGGCGTTGCCCTGTATCAAACGCCCGGCAGCGAAATATATCGCAACAACCAACAGCGCAAATCCCATCATCTGCTTCACCAATTCCGGCCACGGCCCGGATCGCGGGAAGCGTCGTGCCAGCTCGGGGAAGGCGCTGAGCACCACATAAGGCGACGCCATGCCGATGCCGACTGTGACCAACACCAGCATTCCCTCGATCGGCGGCAGCGCCTGCGCCGCAGCAAGCACACCCGGCAGCATGTAGCCCGCGCAGGGCGTGGATAAAATGGCGGTCAGCAGGCCGTAAAGAAAATTTCCGGTATAGGTGTCATGGCGCGGATTGAAGCTGTAGACACCGCTGGGTAGTGTGATATTGAACGCCCCGAAAAGCCCGGCCGACATCGCCACGAGAATGATGACCAACGGCCAGACCACCCACGCATAGCTGAACGGCTCGCTCCAGCTTACCGCGCGCAGAACGAGCATCAGGAGCCCGAGCAGTAAAAAAATCGCGATGACGCCGAGGCCGAAGACCAGCCCGAAGATCAGACTGCGCGCCCGGCTGTGCTGGGCGACTTCGTAAAACCCCATCGCTTTCAGTGGCAGCACTGGCAGCACGCAGGGCATGACGTTGAACACCACACCCGCCAGAAACGCCATCACCAGCGCGAATGGCAGCGTCCAGTCCGCGCCTTCCTCCGGTTCGACGATGGCAGTCGCCGCCTGGGTCGCCGGTGCGGTGGTGCTCCGCGGCCGTTCAGGATGAAATTCACGAAAGATTGCCTCGTTTGCCGGCGCGCTGGCCTCCGTGGAAATGGACGTTGTCAACGAAAAACCTGGATTCTCCGGCCCAAAGCACGACTGCTCATCACATAGTTGCGCCGTCAACTCGCCGGTAATCCGCACAGCGCCAGGTTTGGCATCCGGCGCAACCTCCAGCGGAACAAAAATGGTCACATCGCCGGTATAGACACTTAGCTTTCCCAGCGCCGGATAATTCTCAATCTTGCCTGCCGGAAAGTCGATCGGTCCGGCCGTCACGCCTGGCGGCGTTTTGATCGTCAACTCGAACGCAATCGCAAACTGATCCAATGGCGTATGAGACTGCGCGTGCAGACCTTTCGGAATGGAAACAACGATCGCCAGTGTCGCCTTTTCGCCAGACTGGAGATGAGCGCGATCCAGCACCGCCCTCGCGTTTGCTTTGGTGGTTTCGCCATCGAGCGCCAGCTGCGCGTACGCGTGCGAACAGATGAATAATGGCAGAAGAATTGCAATCGCGCCCGCGGCAATGCGACGTAGTCTCGAAACGTAATTCAGTTTCATCGCCTCTACTATAGCCTGCCATGTTTGCCCGCGCATCGCCCGGCAGGTACGATGCGATTCGCGTGGCGCGGGAGGTCAATGGGAACGCTGCCGACGCGGAGATCGCACTTTGAAGTTATCAAAACGCACCGAATACGGCCTGCGCGCTGTCGTGCAACTTGCGCGGCTCTGGCCCAAAAGCTATGTGCAATCCCGTGATCTCTCGAAACAGGAAGACCTGCCCAACAAATTTCTCGAAAGTATTCTGTTGGCGTTGCGTCGGGGCGGATTTCTCGAAAGCAAGGTCGGCAGCGGCGGCGGATATCGCCTATCGCGCCCGCCCCGCGACATCCGTATTGGCGATCTGATCCGCCGTCTTGAAGGCCGCTTCACCGTCAACGAACCTGCGCCCGCCGGCGACACCTCTCCCGGCAAAATCGGC
>JBBQCK010000503.1:0-2782 GCA_038318605.1 Tepidisphaerales bacterium
GGTCGTGAAGTTGCTCCGAAAGCAATGCATTACTTGCCCGCAATTGCTCGACCATGTCGCGAAGTTGGCCGCGCGTCAGATCGCCTTCATTCGGATCGGATGGCGCGCTCAGCAGCGATGTTTGATCGTGCGTGAGGTGGAGTTGAATCCACTGTGTCGCATGACGCACGGGAATGCAGACCGGCGAAAAGAGCATGTCGCCGGTGCATTTGATTGGATCGGTGACGCTTTGCGGAACCACCAGCGCGCATAGGCCGGCAATGGTCAGAGCGGTGAAAAAAATGAAATTGGATCGCGCCGCAAGCATGGTCCATGCTCCTCAGCGGGTCATGCGGAAGCGTCAATGGCAGGACGATCCGCCCTTGCATGCGAGCGCCAGGAATAATGCCCCGCACGACGCGTATTCCCCTGGCGGTACGCATCACCTCCGGACGAACGCGGCTCGGGGTCAACCGCCGGAATGATCGCTCTCCATGACATCCTTGTCTTTCCACTTATCCAGGTTTTCAAGATAAATCGCCGTGCCGCGCGCGACGCAGGTGAGCGGATCCTCGGCCAATTTTACTTCCAGCCCCGTCGCATTGGAGATGACGCTGGTCAGCCCGCGCAACATGCTGCTTCCGCCGGCCATGGTGATTCCGTTTTCAACCAGGTCGGCGGCCAGTTCCGGCTCGGCCTGCTCAAGCGTGCGAGTGACGGCTTCAATGATGCTGCTGACCGGCTCCTGCAGGGCCTCGCGAATTTCGGCGGCCGTGACGCTGGTTTTTCGCGGCAGGCCGCTGATCAGATCGCGGCCGCGCACGTCCATGCCTGGCTCATTCTCGGAATAAGTGGCGGCCGAGCCGATTTCGATCTTGATGCGCTCCGCCATCTGGTCGCCGATGGCCATGTTGTAGGTCTTTTTCATGTGGTTGACGATCGCTTCATCGAAATCGTCCCCCGCCGTGCGCACCGAATCGGATACGCTGATGCCGCCGAGCGAGATGATGGCGACTTCGGTTGTGCCGCCGCCGATGTCCACAATCATCGATGCCGTTGGCTCGGTGACGGGCAGGCCGGCGCCGATCGCGGCCGCCATGGGTTCTTCCACGAGATAAACCCTGCTGGCGCCGGCGCGCTCGGCGGATTCATACACGGCGCGCTTTTCGACGGCGGTGATGCCGGATGGTATGGCAATGACGACGCGCGGCCCGACCAGCAGCCGCCGGCCATGCACGCGGCGAATAAAATACGCCAGCATCGCCTGCGTGATGTCAAAGTCGCTGATGACGCCGTCCTTGAGGGGACGCACCGCGGTGATCGAACCGGGCGTTTTGCCGAGCATCTCCTTGGCAACCAGACCCACGGCATCGCCATTTTGAAGGACTTTGTTCGTGCCCTTCCAAACAGCAACGACCGAAGGTTCGTTGAGGACGATGCCCTCGCCTTTGACGCAGACGAGTGTGTTGCAGGTGCCCAGGTCGATTCCCATATCGAGGGAAAACAAGCCCAGGAAGCGATCAAAAATCACAAGCAGGCTCCATCGGTTCCGGGCGACATGGCGTGTGCCCCGATCTTGTTCTTGTGCATCCAGCCCCGGCCGCGCCGAAGCCGCCCCCATCACAGCCGACCCAACTGCCCGGCGAGCGTAAGCTAACTGGTTTGCGCCCGCACCGCAAATCCAACGCCGGCTGGCGTCAATGGACGGCAGGATTATTCGCACATGCTGTACGATTGACAGGGTGATCGATTCGCCTCATCGCGGCGAGAACTCGGCCACGACCGGGTAATGGTCCGATGGACCCTCGGCGATCACCTTTGCGCTGACGCAGCGGTATCGATCATTCGACAGAATGTGATCGACGCTGTACGTCAGCGAAATTCCTTGCCAGTTTCCATGCCAGGTGGGCGAATGGTCGGCAAATGCCGAACGCGCATCCGCGAATCCGTGCTGCTGTAGCCAGTTCATGCCAGGATCGCTCGCCAGTTCATTAAAATCCCCTGCGATGAAGTTCGGCATTTTCGCATCCATTTGCGGCGCCAGCCGGGACACTTCCTTTTCATGGATTTTCTTCGCCGTGAAAAACCCGCGCAAGGGATTGTTGTAATCGTCGAGATTCGGCCGCAAATGCACATCAAGCACCTGCATGGGTCCGGCTGGCGCGTCGATTTCCGCGAGAATGGCCGGAAACCAGGCGCCATCCACCGGTTCGATGTACTTCAGCTCCCGCATCCACAACCGTGAAATGATTCCCTGCCCATTCGGGTGCTTGTGAAACAACATGTACGGATATCGCTCACCAAGATTCGCTCTCAAGTAGTCCGGCCACGCGGCCGAGACTTCCTGAAGGCAGATCACATCGGCGTCGCCCTTAAGCATCACATCCAGCGCGGCCTGCGATGGCTTGATGTTGACGTAAAGGTTGTAGGTCATGATGCGGATTGATGTCCTGGCCGCGGGCCGTGACGTCGGTCTGGTATCACCCTGCGTTGCGGCCGCAAGACCATTTGCCGAACGGGCCGACTCGGAAGGAGTTCTGACCGGTTCATGCTGCCTGCCGCATCCTGCAAACGCGGCCAATGCTGCGGCCGTCAGCGGCAGCAGCTGGAAGATGGCTTTTCGTAGATCCATGCCGCTTATCATCCATGCAACGGTCCCGAAGTCGCAAACCCGAGCGCTTTATCTGGCGAATACCCTTCCCACCGCACGATCAATGCCTTGTAAGCGGTTTGAAACCTGCGGATAATCCCCGGAGTGATGTCCACCAAGGTTTACCTCGAAACGTTCGGCTGCCAGATGAAC
>JBBQCK010000504.1:0-2781 GCA_038318605.1 Tepidisphaerales bacterium
CATCGCCCGGCCGGCGCGCAGCTCGCTCTCGATATCGTAATACTGTTTGGTGATATCATTCGCTGCAATCTGCTGTCGCTTGAGGTCGCCAAGCTCCTTCATGCCGCGCAGCCGCAGCACAAACCCGTCCAGCCGATCCGGCGGCACCCGCAGCACCACCGTCCCATGCATCTTGCCATTGGGCAGCTTGTCCGAAGCATTCGACGAAACAAAGCCCCCTTCCTCAACAACCGCCGACGCTATCCGCGCGAATGCGGCGTCATAACTATCCATCTCAAACTCAAGCTCCCCATTGCGAATGACCTTCCGATCCTGCGCCGTCGCCGGCAACGCCGGCGCAGCCTGTGGGGGCTTCATCTCGGATTGATTGTTCCCCGCAACGGGCGCTGCTGGCTCGTTCTGGCCCGACTCGCGTCGTTCGGCGGCCAATGCATCTACATGCGCTACGGCAAATCTTGATTGTTCTTCCTTCTTCGCGAGATCCGCGGCAGGTGACGATGTTCCCTCAATCTTTGTGTAGGCGAATTTAGGTGCCTCGGCGCTTTTCTGCGCTGTATTTACGTCCATTTTTGCAGGAACGTAAGACGACCCATTTGTCGCCAAGTCGCCTGACGCCGTCCCCGATTTACCATTGATCTCGCTGACCGGACCTTTGTTTAGCGTGAGTGATTGCTGAGGGATGATGGTCGCACGGCCAGCCGTAGCGCCAAACTGAGTGCCATCGAAATCACTGTCATCGAGCGTCAACCGCCTATGTATGGAAGACTGTATATCGAAGTTATGGCTGCTGTCGGCCGTTGATGTTGATTGTCCGCCAAGAATCTGGCCCTTTTTCTCGAAACTCTTCTCATTTTCCAGCCTGTCCCTATCTGAATCCTTCGCTTTCTCGTCTTCGTCAAGTGCCGCGCCAAGACGCAACATTTTGGAATTATCTTTCCACCATGCCGCGCGGCCATTGTCCACCAACTCATCGTGAAGTGAGTCACGTGCGACGACTGTACTATCGGCAAGCAATTGATTGATCGCGACGTCTCGCGAAGTCTTTGGCGATGAATGGCCCGACCCACCAACCACCTGCGGCAGCAAATCATGCTCAATCAGATAGCTCGAAGTCGCCCCAGCCCCGCCAAGGATCAAAACTGCCGCCGCGGCCGCTGCGATGCGCCACGCCATCGGGTTCTGCGGCATCTGAAAGCGCCTTCGCTTTCTCGCAATCGGCTCGATCCGCGAGACGATGCGATCTTCAAACGCCGCATCAGGCCGACTCGACGCGAACAAATCCATCCATCCTCGATCAGCACTTTCAAACAGCCGCAGCGATCCGGCGCAAGCCGGGCAGTTTCCCATATGCGATTCAAAGCGCATCTGCTCGTCGGCGTCCAGCCCGTCGGCGATAAACGCCGCCTGGCGCTGCTCGAACCATTCGTGCTCGCCGGATTCCGAGATATTCTGCTGGGTCATCATCGCTGCCTCGATTCAGGTTGTTCGGATTCCATTCGCTCGCGCAACATTGCCAGCCCGCGCTGCAACAGTCCGCGCAGCGCCCCGTTGGAAAGCCCAAGCTGCCCTGCGATGGTCTGATAGTCGGCCCCACCGATGTACCGCAGGCTCAGCGGCAGGCGATATTCCTCCGGCATCAGCCGCAACGCCTCGACGACGCGCCGCTTTTCGTCGCTCGCCTCCGCGTCGTCGGCCGGCCCTGGACCGGTATTCGCCACATCCGCCAATTGTTCCGCATCGGCCCGGCCGCCACGACTCCCGCCGCCCCCGCCGCCTCTACGTTTGCCGCGATGGTCATGCCGCGCGGCATCAAGCAAAACCGACCTCGCCACCGCGAACAGCCACGCCCGAAAACCCCTGCCGCTTTTCAACTGATCGATCTTCCGCCATGCCTGTAGGAATGTTTCCTGCGTCAAATCCTCGGCGCGATGGGCGTCGCCCGTGTCGAGGTAATGCCGGGAATAAATCAGCCGCGCAGTGCGATGAACAAGCTGCTCGAAAGCCAGCCGATCGCCCCTGCGACTTTGCTCGATCAATTCAGCTTCCTCGATTGCCAGCAAGCGATTCTCCTCTGCCGAGTCAGGCCATTATGCATCGCCTCATGCAGATATAGACGCCGCCACGCCGGCGTCGGCGCGCCGAATCCCAAATTTTCTAATGAATCTGACGTCAAAGACCCCTCCCCACGAAACCCAGGGAGGGCCGCGACGCGGGCTCCGCCATCGCACCCTCCCTTGGTACACCGGGGGAGGGTAGGGTGGGGGCTTTGGGCAGCGCAGGCCCCAGCTACGAAATGCGTCCGGCTCGGATACCGCGTCCGCGCCAACCTGGGTTGAAAAATCTGTATTGCAACCCCTTGAATTCCAATTAAATTACCGCGCATGCGCGATCGACGTCTGACGGCTTTCGCCCGGGCTTTACGCCGCGACAGCACCGACGCAGAGCGGCGGATCTGGGCACTTCTTCGCGCTAATCGCCTGAGCGGACACTCTTTTCGCAGGCAGCATCCGATCGGGCAGTACATCGCAGACTTCTATTGCCGTGCAGCCCGCCTCGTCGTCGAACTGGATGGCGGCCAGCATGCCGATCCGGCTTCAGTTGAATATGACAGACGCCGCGCCGCTGCGCTGTCCGAAATGGATATTCACGTGATTCGCTTCTCGAACCACGATGCCCTGAAGAGCCCAGAAGCGATTGTGCGCACCATTCTGCACGAACTTGAGAGCCGGCTTTAAGGACAGTCCCCACCCCAACCCTTCCCCGGAATACCGGGAGCTGAGG
>JBBQCK010000505.1:0-2778 GCA_038318605.1 Tepidisphaerales bacterium
CCGGCGTGGATGTAACTGTCGCTGATGTACATCGCCATGTGCGCCCCGGGTTTCAGCACACGGTGGATTTCATCGATGACCTGTTCCATTGCGCGGTAATAATCCGGTCCGGCCGCGTCGAGTTTGCCGATGTCGCGAGGATCGTCTCCATAATCAAGGTGGGTCGAATACGGTGGATCGATAAAAACAAAATCGACCTTGCCCGACAGCTCTGGCGGCAGCTTGCGCGCGTCCACGCGGAAAATGTCCTTGCGCGCCGGATGCACGTCATACCCCAGCACCTTGCGTCCAAGATCGCGGGCGACATCAAGCGTGGTGCCGCTGCCGGCGCAGGGATCGACAACAAGATCTTTGGACTGGGTGTAGCGCTGCAGCAGATTCCAGATGATGTACGACGGCGTGGCGCCTTTGTATCCCGCGATACCCTGCTGCTCATCGCCATAATCCTGCGACGGATAATCCCACAGAGTAGTCACCTGCGGGCGCAGCGGCGGCCTTTTGAACTTCATCGCCCCGAAACACTAAGGCGCAAAGCCATATACGACAACCGGCCACCGCCTTCAGTAAAGCAGCGCGGATTCACGCGCAGGGTGAAGCCCGAAATACAAAGTCCCGAAAATCGCTCTGCCCCCTGCCGGCCATCCTGGCAACGTGCAACCGCCAACTCCCTCTGCCACCTCCCTACCGCCTACCGCCCACTACCAACTCCGCACCGCTTCTCACATCGGCGTACGAAACCCCATCGCCCGCATCACGCACCATCCGCTGCGCGCCTCAAAGACGCAGAATGCGCCACCCGCGAGCAAGGCCCCGCTGAACGCCCACGCCAGCCAGCCGCCGCCCGCCAGAGCCCATAGCATCACCATCAAAGTGCCCAGGGCGATCATGATGATGCCAAAAATCAGCCGGGCAAATTTGCCGCGCGCATCGATGTTGCAAGTCAGTGCCATGTTTTCATCGTATACCGCGCTCCTTTGTCTGTCTCCTCGCGCGATGATGGAGTATAATCCGCCAGTCTATGCAATACGGGATGATCATGGCGGGCGGTTCGGGCACGCGGCTGTGGCCGCTTTCGCGTCAGGCAAAGCCAAAGCAATTGCTCGAATTGGTAAAGGGTAAGAGCCTCCTTCAACTGGCGTATGAGCGCTTGCGCGGCGTCATACCCGCAGATCGTATTTTTGTATGTGCCGCCGCCGCACATCGCGATGCGATCATCCAAAACCTGCCCGAACTTCCCCCCGAAAATATTCTCGGCGAGCCCGTCGGGCGCGACACCGCCAACGCCGTCGGCTTCGGCGCGGCCGTGCTTGCCCATCGCGATCCAGATGCCGTCATGGCTGTCGTGACGGCCGATCATGTCATCGAGCCGGCCGGCGCGTTTCAAAACGCGATCAAGCTCGCCTTTAGCGCCATCGCCGCCCATCCGCAGTCGCTGGTCACATTCGGAATCGTCCCAACCTTCGGCCACACCGGCCTGGGATATGTCGAGCGCGGCGAGCCGATGGCGCTTCCTGGCCAGCCGGCCGGCGCGTTTCGCGTTCTGGCTTTCAAGGAGAAGCCCGACAAGCCGACGGCCGACCGGTATGTTGAATCCGGTCGCTACTACTGGAACAGCGGCATGTTCGTCTGGCGCGCCGAAACGGTCTTGCAGGATCTGCAAAAACATCTGCCCGATTCGCATCGAGGCCTCATGGAAATCGCCGCCGCATGGGGCTCGCCCGCTCAAAGCGATGTCGTCAATCGTGTCTATCCAACTCTGCCTCGTATCAGCATCGACTACGCCGTGATGGAGCCCGCCTCGCAATCCAAATTGCGTGACAAGGTAGTCACGGTTGAAATGCCGGTCGAATGGCTCGACGTAGGCAGTTGGCCGGCTTTGGACGACATTCTTGAAACCGACGAAAAGGACAATGCCACCTCGCCCGGCATGCACCTGCTCGTCGATTCGGAAAACAACATCGTCGTCAGCGATGACCCGAATCATCTCATTGCGACAATTGGCGTCAGCGACTGCATCATCGTTCACACGCGCGATGTCACCATGATGTGCGCCCGCAGTGACGCACAACGCGTGAAGGACATCGTCGCAAAGGTCAAGGCGACATTCGGCGATCGGTTCCAATAGTCGCCGACATTCATCCCCCGAAATATCTCGGTGGCTTCCTCGCAAACCCGTGTCTCCCACACCCCCGCCACTACGCACGCTAGCCATCGATTTTGGCCTCAAACGCATCGGCTTGGCGCTGAGCGACGCAGGCGGGCGCTTCGCCACGCCGCTCGAAGTGATCGAAGTCGCCCGGCCTGACGATGCGTATCCGCACATTCATGCGTGGATCGAAAAAGAAGACGTCCGACGGCTGGTCGTCGGTTTGCCTCTCAACATGAATGGCTCACGCGGACCAGCCGCCGCGGCGGTGGTTAAATGGTCAAAAGCACTTGAACATCACGCGAATGTCGAACTCATTTTTGTCGATGAGCGACTGAGCACCTACGAGGCGTCGCAACAACTGATCGAGCGCAAACGCGGCGGCGAGCACCTGACCCGCAAGGACCAGAAGCGCCGCCTGGACGCCCTCGCGGCTGCCTCGTTTTTACAGGCCTACCTCGACGGCCAGCTCCCCCCACTTGAACCATAGCCTTACTCCCGCTCCGAATTGCCGACATTAAGAAACAATGAATTCCGCGACCAGCAAGCCTGTAGGTCTGAGGCTCGAACGAGAAGGCAAGCTGACACACTCACCCGCCCCCCCACCGCCTACTACGCCCCCGTTTTGACCA
>JBBQCK010000506.1:0-2776 GCA_038318605.1 Tepidisphaerales bacterium
GGTGAGCGCGGACACACGGAGGTTTGGGTCCCTCGTCGCGCGTTCGAGCACGTCTTCAAAGGTTTTCACCAGTTGCACAATTGCCTGCTCATCAAACAACGCGGATGCGTACTCCACGTGGAGCGCGAGATTCTCGCCCGCTTCCGTCAAATCTACGCTGATCTCGCATTTCGCCTGTTGATCGGAAGCCGGGAATTCCTCGAATCGCACAAGGCCTCGGCCGGGTACATGACGCGGCACGTTGCGAAGTTGAAACGCTATCTGAAACAGTTCCGCACGCCCCTCGATACGCGGCGGCCTGAGTGCGCGCACCAGCTCTGAAAGCTGAACGTCCTGATTGGAAAATGCCTCGATCGCGCGATCGCGCACCTGCCGCAGTAAATCAGCGAAAGTGATTTCTCCGACGGCCTTTGTGCGGATAATGACTGAGTTGACAAATACGCCGATCAGTCCTTCCGCATCGGGATGGCTTCGTCCTGCCACCGGCACGCCAATCGCCGTGTCGTCCACGCCGCTCAACCCGCGCAGCGCTGTCGCAAATGCCGCGAACAGCGTCATAAAAAGCGTTGCTCCCTCGGCGGCGCCCACCGCACGCGCCGACTCCCCAAGGCCCTTTCGCAACACCGCCTCGTATCTCTTTGCCGGGCCAAGTCCGACGGTGTTGCCTTGCTTGCGTCCGCGCAGGTTCAATCGCGCCGTAAGCGGCGACAATTGCGTCTTCCAATACGCAATCTGCTCCTCCAGAACCGCGCCGCTCAGTCGCGCGCGCTGCCATGCCGCATAATCGCTATATCGGATCGCAAGCGGCCTCAGCGCCGTAGCCCCCTCCCCGGATGCGAACGCGGCATATAGCAGCTCGAGTTCGCGCAACAGCACCTGCATCGACCATCCGTCGAATGCGATGTGGTGGACTGTGAACAACAGAATATGTTCCCGCTCCACCAGGCGCAGCAGCGATGCGCGGCAGACCGGTCCGTTGGCAAGATCAAACATCGCCGCCGCGAATCGGGTTGCCTCGGCCATCGTCCGCGCGATTCGCTCCACCGGCGTCAGTGCGGATAGATCCGTCACGTCCAGTCGCCAGGTCGCCGGCTCATGTACAACCGGACGACCAACGCCAGGCGCTGCCATTGAAAATGATGTCCGAAGTGGCTCGTGCCGCCGCACGATTTCTTCGATCGCCCGTTCAAGTGCGCCAATATCCAGCGCGCCAAGTATTCGAAGACTTGATGCCCGGTTGTATGCGGTTGTCCCCGGATCGATCTGCTCGTGAAGCCACATCGACTGCTGAGCGAGCGACAACACCGGCGTTGTCCCCGGCTCCATACGCGGGATCGATGGCTCCGCCCGGCCGCGCCGCAAGCTCAACTGGCGGTCCAGCAGTGCGCGCGTGGCGGGCGAAAGTTGCCCTATTCTTTCGACGAGTTCAGGCATCGCAGTTCCACTACCGCGTTCCAAAGCGTAGTCAGCCCGCGGCCCTCGACGGCGGCGCGCTGCGAATTGGTTTCACATCAGCCACCGGCCTGATGTCACGCGCCGCCAGATTATCCATTAATCGCGAGGTACACCCGCGTAAATCGGCTCGCACACCGGGATCGTCCGCGGAAAGCAGCCCGTCATTTGCCGACAGAAGCCGCATCTCAGCTTCCATGGCGCCTTGCGCCGCGAAGAGACACGGCGTACTGTAGATCACGAGCGAGACACCGCGATTGGAAAGCTCCGACAGCCCGCATGCCGGCGACTTTCCACCCCGCATCTGGTTAAACACCACCGGGCAATCAACGCGCATCGCCACCCGGTTGAGCACGCCAAGATCGCGTATTCCATCCGCCAGAACCGCATCCGCCCCCGCCGCCGCAAATACGTCGATGCGGTTCATCACGTCATCCACATCTATGGCATCCGTTCGTGCCACCACGAACAGATCATTTCGTGTCGCGAGCACACGCTCCAATTTTGCGACGTAATCGCTGACTGGAAGCAACTGCTTTCCATCGAAATGGCCGCACTTTCGCGGGCGCTGCTGGTCCTCCAGTATCACCGCCGACGCCCCGGCGGATTCGAGCATCGATACCACATGACACGCAACTTCCGGATCGCAATATCCATCGTCGATATCCACAATCAGATGATGCCGCGGCAAAATCGCCCGAACGCGCTGCGTAAACGCAACGATGTCCGGCCAGGCGATGAAGCCAATATCCGGCAGCCCGTAATGGCTCGCCGCAAAGCCGAATCCGCTGAGGAATATCGCGTCGTAATGCGCGCCGGCGACGCTGGCTGAGAAAACGTCGAACGCGCCGATGGCCGGCAAAATGCGCCCCTCTTCAAGACGCTCTCGTAAGGCGTTTCCATATGAGCTATTCATCGGCTGGCCCTTTCTGAAGTTCGTCGAGCAAACGTTGGGCCTCTTCATCCGTCATGTTTTCCAGACCTGCTACAAGGGCCTCAGTATCCGCCGGCGCGGAATCCACTGTCCGCTTTCCCGCGGCGGCAAGTTTTTGATCGATGACCAGCGCCAGCGCCGCAATGGTCGGGCTGTCGAAGAAATCGAGCATGCTCACTTCGATGTCCAGCGCCGCTTCGAGCCGTACGGCAATCTGCGCCGCCAGCACCGAATCACCACCATGCGCCAAAAACGGATCGAGCACCGATATTTCTTCCCGTTCCAAAACCTCCCGCCAGACATTGGCGATGTGCAATTCAGTCGGGTTTCGCGGGGCGACATTTCCGCTCGGCGCGGGTTCGCTCGCGGCCACGGATTCAATTCCCAGCC
>JBBQCK010000507.1:0-2766 GCA_038318605.1 Tepidisphaerales bacterium
GGCCTGGGCTCGTGCGGGCGGGGTGCTGCTTTACATTTTGGGCGCGCTGCCGCCGCTGTTGCTTCATGTCGTGCTGTGCGTCCCGGTGACGGGCGATGCCCTTCCAGCTTTCATGCACAGCCGAATGGTGGATGAGTCCGCGGTCGGCCGGCGCGTTGTGACGGCCGCGCCGCCGCTGACAACCCGCCCGGCCGCCATCGAAACGATGGACGATGAAGATATGCCGCGGCCCTCCGCGCTGGCCGGAATCGCCAGCAAGGCGTTCGATGGCATGCTCGGTGGGCATGGCGCGTTGACTCATTTTCCGATATTGCTGATTGCGTTTGCTGGAATCGCACTGGTCTTTCGCCGCCATTGGCCCGTGGCGACAAAACTTCTGGCGATCATCACCGTGGTGGCGGGCGCGAGCGTCTTCGCGGCCTATGTCTTTTTACCGACCGATGAGCAGCAGCCGATGTTTGCCGTTCGCTGGTTTATTGTGTTTCAACCCCTGCTGCTCTTTTGGGGCGGTGCATGGCTGCGAAATTCTCATCGACCCGCAGTCTGGGCAATCGCTGTCGTTTTGCTGGTTTGGAGCGCTGGGATCAGCCTGATCGGGGCGGCCGATCCATTCGTCCGATCGCGGCCGGGCGAATTCAGCGCGAGGGCCGGCCTGCGGGCGCTGATGCATCCGGGTGCTGCCAGTGTAACGCCAACCTCAAATCCCTGATTTGGATGGTTCCTGCGTGGATGGCTGCGTAGACGGCGCGGCCAGCGTGGACGGCGCAGCGATCTCCTCGTGTTGTCCAGGCTGAACGGATGTCGTTGGCATCGTCGTCGCCGGGGTGCGCGGCCGGATGTGCTGTTCGCTGACATCGAATGGCCAATCCTCCTGCAAAAATTCCGGACCGTTCGCCGACGGCGCGTCGATGCTTGCCCGCATCATCGCATCCCATTTACCCAGCAGCTCGGGGTAATTCTGAATGAACAGCCGCCACGCGGCATAGTGGGCGCGATAGAAGAACGTGCGATCCTGCCACTGCGCCGCATCACGGCGCATTGCGTCGATCTGCTCGCGCGCCGCCTCGAGCTGTTTGCTGGTGTCGGCGAGCCTGGCCTTCAAGTCGTCGGCTTCTTTGGCGAGTTGGTTGCGCCGTTCCTGCCCGAGCTCCATTTGTTTGACGGCCGCGTCGTACTGACTTTTGAGCTGCTCGTAATTCGGCTGTTCCTGTGCCAGCGCAACGCCGCCCCACCGCGATGCCGTGCGGGCCAGCCGCAGGTTGCAGTTCGTGTTGCATACAAATCCGGGCGTTTCGCCCATGAGCCAGATCGCCAGGAGCACGATCAATCTGCCGCGTCGCATTGTATCTTTCCTTTGCCTGACCCACGATCGCCGTCATTTGCCCGGGCGAAGGACGGCCGCCACCGTGTCATACCTTATCCGCGCCGAGCGGTTGCTGGAATCGTATAATCTTCCGTTACCGTCGCCACCGGGCGATTGCTTTTGCAATCCGCCGGAGGCGGCGACGCCTCTACCGGCCAGGCGGTCACGAAAGGAGCGCCCGTTTCCAATGATACGTTTCCCGTGCACCTGTGGCGAGAATCTGGAAGCGCCCGACGAACTTGCCGGCGGAACGCTTCAGTGTCCACGCTGCCACCTTCTGCGCGATGTGCCCACACTCGATGAACTGCTTACTCTGAACGATGACGGAACCTATCGCGAGCTTCCCCTGGCGCCGGAGCCGGCGCGCGATGCATCCGCCGAGCCGATGCGCGGCTTCGGCCGATCCCGCACCGCCGCAGGGGGCGACGAGGTCGATTTGCGATCCGACTTCGATGATGTCCTGCGTGCCGGTGCGCCCACTGCACAGGCGATGGGCGCTGCCGGCGAAGGCGCTCCGCGATACGACCCCGAAACCGGGGAACTGATCCGGCCGTTGAATGTCATCCAGCCGCCGCCGCCCGGCGCCATGCGCGCCCAGCCGGTCGCGGCGCTTTCTTATGCGCGCGGTGATCGGCTCGGCTTTCAGCGCCCGCTGGTCGTGCAGATGTTTCGGCCGATGAATCTGTTTGTATTGGGCATCATCCTTGTACTCGTATTCGTACAGCAGGGGATTCTGGATTTCGCACGACGCCTGTTCTGCCTCGGCCTCATTCCGATGCTCGCCTTTACCGCCATTGGATTCACGCTGGTTTCCTATTACGGCACGGTGATCGATGAGATCGGCCGGGTGGGCGCCGACGATCTCCCCCGGCCGCTGCGCGATCTGAACTGGCAGGATGACACCTTCGGGCCTTTCGGGCAGGTGCTCGTTGCGATTGTGTTCTGCTTCGGCCCGGTTCTTTTGCTGGCGCCGCATGCGCTGCATGGGCGATACGAAATCGATCTGCCGGATGAATGGATGTTTCTGCGCTGGCCATGGTTTTGGTTTGGCGTTGGCATTTTCCCCGCGATATTGCTGACACTGACCACCAGCGGAACGGCGCGCAATCTCCGGCCTGATCGGCTCGTTGGCTTGATGAAGGTCTGCGGGATTGACTATTTGCAGGCGGCGGGCCTCGGGCTGCTCGCCATCCTTTGCAATATGTGGCTTTATTTCGGCCTCGACAGTCTGCATTTTCTGTTCGGCGGCGCTCCGGGTGAATACCGTTGGGAAGCGCTGCTGGCCAGGTACGGCACGTTTGTTGTACCGGCCCTGACCGCAACCATCGTGACCCATCTTTTCTGCTGGCGGCTGGGTTTGATGTATCGCGAATATCACGATCGATTTCCCTGGGTGCTGCAGC
>JBBQCK010000508.1:0-2764 GCA_038318605.1 Tepidisphaerales bacterium
CCACTTCTGGCGCGACTGGTTCGAATACGTTAAAAAGCAACTTCTCAAGAAGGGATTTATCAACGAAGAAGATCTGCGACTGTTCCTGGTCACGGACAACGTCGATGAAGCAGTCGAAGAAGTATTGAAATTCTATCGCAACTACCACAGTCTGCGCTACACGCGCCAAGGCTTGGTGCTGCGGCTGCAGAGGGCGCCGACGCCCGCGCAGCTTGACGCCATCAATCGTGAATTTGCATACCTTTTTCCAAAATCCGGCGAAGGGTCATCGAATCCTTCATTCAAGGTCAGCGGGCCTCTTCCGGTTGAAAAGGACGAGCCGGCACTGGCACACCTGGCGCGGCTGGTGTTTCAATTCAATCGCAGGGATCACGGCGGATTGCGAATGCTCATCGATCATCTGAATTCACTATAATGTTGCCGTGCCGGGGAAAGACTGCTGGCAGAATGAGAGGAACCATGAGCGCTACATTGTCACCATCAATCGAAAAGAAGAACGCCCAAAGCGCCGCCCACGAGTGGGTGGATCGCCCGGACCGCTACCGCGTAACGGCGGCCGAGTACACCGCATTTCGTCGGGACGGATTTCTCGTCGTGCGAAATCTGGTCGCGCCCGAAGAAGTCGTCGAGCTGCGACAGCACACCGAAGACCTGATGCAGGGCCGTCTACCCGAGCAGCGCGGAGCCACGATGGGTGATCGCGATCTGTCACGCGATTCCGGCGTGACCGTTCAAGGCCTCGAATCGCCGCCGGAGCATCTTTCACCCACGGAGAAGGCGCAGTTTTTTCTTCGCATTCATATGCTCCATCGGCGACTGGAGCTCCATGAGCGCTACATGCTGCATCCGCGCGTTCTCGATGTTCTGGAGGTCTTGATCGGCCCGGATGTGCTGGCGCTTCAAACGATGCTGTTTCTTAAACCACCGGGAAAGCCCGGCCAAGGCTGGCATCAGGATTCGTATTACATCCCGACGCATCCAGACACGCTCTGCGGCGCGTGGATCGCGGTGGACGACTGCGACGAACAGAACGGCGCGATGTGGTTCGCAAAGACATCGGGCCACGAACCTGTATATCCCCCCTGTCCCGAGGTCAGCTACGGATTCGGCGACAAGCTGGTTTCCGACATCACTTACGTCAAAGGCGTCAGCGACCCCGTGGACGAGCAAAATGCCCTCACTCCGGTTGCCAATCGATATGACCAAGTCCTGGTCAGCGCCAAGGCCGGCGACGTCGTTTTCTTCAACGGCCATGTACTGCATCGCAGCAAGCGAAACTGGACGGCTGATCGGTTTCGTCGCAGCTTCGTCAGTCATTATTGCAACGCGCGGAGTTTCACCCAGTGGGGCGCCGAAACCGATGGGCCGCCTCCGACGATCAAGGGAAATACCGATGTCGGCTCTTTTGGCGAAAAGGCGGCAAAAGAAGAAAAAGAGGGCAAGCCGACCACTGCTCCCTTGCCGCCGGCCGGAACCGATCCAATCACTCGCATGACCAACGCCAGCCACATTCTGGCACGCGGCGATACGCATCTCCCGTTCGCTCAGCCACGCTTTGGCAACCGCTGCGCAGCCATGTTCCCGCCGGCGATGCGCCGGCTGCAGAGCGAGTACGCGGCGCGGATGATCGCGGCCACTGGCAACGGACTAATGGGATGCGCCATCGCAGACCCAATGGAGAAACATGACCACGACGACGAACCGAAGGGACCCGTTGCGGGCGGATACTGATCGCTTACTTGCCGTTTGCAGCCCGCGCACAATGATCAAAGAGCAGGCGCCATTCGGCCTGCTGAAGCTTCACCGCCAACGCAAATCGCGGATCCGATGGCGCATCGTGAACGGCTTCAACTAAATCGACAAAGGCCGGCGCATCCCACCCATCGCGCAGCAGCCGCAGCAACGATTTGTCGGCCGGTTGCGTGTGCAGCAGCAAACCGGCGCGCGGTGCCATGAGCTGATTCAATGGATGGTTGGCGCATTTCGCCAGCCAGTATTTAGCATTCGAAAAATCCCCTTCGCGCCGATGCATGATGGCGTGCCAATAGCTTCCGGTAGGCGATGAGATTCCCTGCGAGATCGTGTGGGATTCGTCGAGAAAGTCGTGCCACAGCCAAAGCCCCGAAAGCAGCGCGGCCGCATCCGGCTTGCTTTGTGGAAATATCGGAATCAGGTCCTGCGCCTCGACGGCACTAAGTCGCTGGTGAACCGAATCCTTGCCCCCGCCGCCGGGCACGAGTGACGTGTACGCAACGCCAAACTCGATCAACGCCAGTTCGCGCGCTAAAGGGCTGAGCAAATCGCCCGAAAGTTCGAAAAGATCATCCTGCCGCAGGCTGCCTCCTGATAGATGCCTCCATAATAGGCGGAACCGTCGCTCTGCTGAAATGCAAATTGATTCAAGAACAATCCCGGTGACCTGAACCCATTCTCAGCCGCCGTTGGTTCAGAGCTGAGTGAAGCCAGTCTTCACGCCGCGACAGAGCGGCCAGGTCGCCGTCCTGTCTTCCTCGGCGAATCGATTCACCACCCTCGGCGAATTAAACTTTGAGGCGCAACAAGGGGGCCGGCGATGCGGACATCGCCGCCGGGATTCGGTAGGTTTGGTTTTCCAGAACTAAACCGCGAAAGCCCGTACGGCGATATCCTACACCCATCTTACCAAACCGCCTTAAAAACTGGATGCCTAACCAAATCCTATCACCCAACTTGACTCCCCCTCCCACCCCTACCTACAATTTCCCGTTCATCCCGCGCCGCCCTT
>JBBQCK010000509.1:0-2761 GCA_038318605.1 Tepidisphaerales bacterium
ACGACGGCAGCGCCACCGCGCCATCGGCCTGTGCGACGGCGGTCTGCTGGCGCTCCTCGCCTTCCCGAATCGACGCCTCTGCACGTGCCATGCGATCGAGATATCGCTGGGGCGCATCCTTGAACAGATCACCCTTGTATCCAAGCGTGCGGGCTTTGATGAAATTCGACCGGGCGTCAATGAACGCCGCATCGCCCGGGCGACGGCTCTGCTCATACTGCGAGAGCGCCTCGTTGTAGGCGGCTTGGGCGGAGCTGTTGCGCGCCGAATCATTCGCCGCGTCCTGGTCGGCTTCGGCCTTCGCAGCATCGCGCGCTGCCGCGTCAGCATTGGCGCGGTCCTTTGCCGCGGCATCCTCCAGAAACTTCTTCTCATCCGCGTCAATCGCCGCAAGCAGCGTCTCCGGATTCTTCTGGAGCATCGGCGCCTGATATCCCGCGTCGCGAGCGGCCGTCAGCGACTTCTTCGCCTTCTCAAAATCGCCGGCCCGATACGCCTCTACGCCTTCGTCGTAAAGCTTGCCGGCATCCGCGGTCATCGCCGAAATCACTGTGTTGACCGCGACAATCTGGCTATTGGCTTTTTCGCGGGTGGCGCTGTCGGAAAACTTGTTGTTGCGCGCCGCTTCGTATTGCTTGACCGCTTCCTTGTAATCCTTCGCGGCCAGCGCATCTTCGCCCGCCGCGAATGCCGCCCGAGCCGCCGTTCGCTGTGTGAACGCCTCGTCCACTGCACGCGAAAATTCGGCGAACTTCGCCTTCTCCGGCTCCTGCAGTCCCTCGACCCGAACACGCTGGATCGTGGCCTGCGCGTCCTCGATCGCACCCCACTCGAATTGATTGCGCGCAACCTCGAACAGATCCGAATCGGTCTTGGCTGCATCCGCGCTCATCAACAGCCCATGAAACTCAGATGAAATGTTGGCGGAGGCGGCGTCGGCGATCGATCCGTTGGATTGCGGAGTGCCTTGTGGCTGGCCAGCCGGCTGCTCAGCGCGCGCGCCGCTATCGCCAAAAATTGCCGCGAGGGCGGCCGGCACAACCATGCCCGCAGCCAGCGCAATCGCCGCGATATTTCGGCCTCGGGTTCGTTGCGCCGGTATCGAAGACACCGGTTGGCGGCAGTGAGTCAAAGTGCCCTGCTGGGCGTTTTCGACACGGGCGGGGTTGATCCCGCGGTTACGCTCGGAGCGATGGAACATCACAGCGTTCCTCCTTTGCTCGAGGCCTTGCCGCCGGAAAACCGGTGGCCGGCCTATTCTTTCCCGCTATTAAGCCATGACGTCCACTACACGCCAAGCCCAGGCGCGCGAAATGACAGGAAGGCCGACCGGCTTCCTTCCGTCGTTCGTGGCAGGCAAAGTGTTGGGGAGCATGTGCGGGAAAACCAGTTCGGTGCAAGTCAACGGTGTCGGACTCACTGGCTTGGGCGCCGGTCGCATTGCGTACTGTTAGAAAACCGCCATGCGGCAATATGGCAGAGCCTTCTCCAGCACGGTGAGGCGCGGGGCAGTCTAAACCAACTCCGGAACCGATGCAAATAAAAACATCGCTGATGGTATCGGCAAACGCACCCCGCCCCCGCCAGCCGCCGGGAACCAGACCTCCGGAAAGAGAAATCCGAACCCCAAATCCCCAAATTGCCTACTGCCTACCACTTTGTCACCAAGAGTGGATTGAGCCCAGAAATGGATTAAGTGACGCAAGCCAGCCAAAACTTGCAGCCGGCAACCTGCAACTGCCGCCTCCTACCTCTCCTTAACCCGCTCGATATCCGCCCCAACGGCGATCAGTTTCTGCTCGATTTTCTCGTAGCCGCGGTCGATGTGGTAAACGCGATCGATCTGTGTGGTTCCCTTGGCGACCAGGCCCGCCAACACCAGCGCCGCGCTGGCCCGGAGATCGCTGGCCATCACGGTGGCTCCCTGCAATTCCTTTACACCCTGAACAACCGCCGTGGCACCTTCTTTACGTACCCGGCCGCCCATACGGTTTAATTCGCCGACGTGAAGAAAACGATCGGGAAAGATGCGCTCGGTGACCACGCTGATGCCATCCGCCAGACAGAGCAGCGCCATAAGCTGGGCCTGCAAATCTGTCGGAAAGCCCGGATAGGGCTGGGTCGTCATCTCCACGGGCTTCAAAAGCCGGTTCGAGCTGGCGAAGATCGTGCCGTTTTCGCGCTCGACCTTGACTCCGACTTCTTCCAGTCGATCGGTGACGGCGATGAGGTGATCGAGATTGCAGTGTTTGAGTTCCAATTCGCCGTTGGTAATGGCGGCCGCGATCATGAACGTCCCGCATTCGATGCGGTCGGGAATAATCCGGTGCTCAACGCCGGTGAGCTTGTCCACGCCCTCTATGCGCATTTCCGGGGTGCCATGGCCTTTAATCTTCGCGCCCATCTTGATGAGCATGTCGGCGCAATCAACCACTTCCGGCTCGCAGGCGGCGCCGACCAGCACCGTTTCGCCTTCTGCCAGAGCCGCGGCGCACATGACGTTGATCGTGCCGAGCACGGTCGGGCCTTGTGCCCCGCCGAGGTACATACGACACCCCTTTAGCCGGCCGCGTACTTCGCCGACGATGTTGCCGCCTTCTGTGCGAAACTCCGCGCCAAGCTTCTGCAGGCCGCGAACGTGCAGATCGACCGGACGGTCACCGATTGCGCAGCCGCCCGGAATCGACACCACCGCCCGTCCGCGCTTCGCCAATATCGGCCCGAGGACGCAGATGCTGGCGCGCATCGTCTTGACGATGTC
>JBBQCK010000510.1:0-2731 GCA_038318605.1 Tepidisphaerales bacterium
ATTAACCTTTTCGTCTCGAAGCCAGCACCTTTTCAGGCGTGGTGGTCCAGGGCTGCCATGGATTGCAAACGGGCTGGCTTGCAATATCTCGTCCGGCGAGACTGGGTTCCTCATATCGCAGGAAGTATTCGTTCAGTCGCCCCGTCAACTCGCCAATGATCGAACTGAAAGATGCATCGTTGATCCGATTGACGCGCTCGTGGGGGTCGGTGGAAAGATCGTAGAACTCATCATCGAACTGACCGTTCGGACCGGGGAAGCGGCGGATCAGCTTCTGGGTGTTCGTGCGGATCATTCGGGCGTTGCCATATTCGCAAAACTGGGCATCGCGCCATGGCTGGGCCGGCTGCCCCGTAAGAAGTGGCAGAAAGGACTGGCCGGGTGCGCCGATCTCCCTGGCGATTGATGGTGCATCAAGACCCGCCGCGTCGAGAAGTGTGGCGAACAGATCACAGTGATCGACCATTTCCTCGCGCACCTGCCCCGATGAAATCCGGCCGGGCCAGAAGAAGATACTCGGCACCAGAATCGATTCGTCGAGCAGGTTTTGTGGAATTGTCGCGTTGCCTTTGGTGTGCAGGCCGTGCTGGCCATTCATGTGGCCATGGTCGGATGTATAAACCACAAGCGTGTCGTCGCGCAGTTGCAGGTTGTCGAGTTCAACGAGCACCCGGCCAACCTGCTCGTCGATCATGCTGACGGCGGCGTAATACTCGGCTAGCTGGATGCGGCGCTCGTTCGCATCTGTGGTCATGGCCAGCCGCGCAAAGCCATGCGCAGTTTCGATCTGTTCCAGCGGCCGGTCGGCGAACGTGGCGTTCCGATACGCATCAACCCATCGCGCCGGCGCGCCAGTGTGCGGCGTGTGGGTGTCCGTCAGACCTACAAAGAGGAAGAATGGCCGATCCGCGTCGCGCTCGCGCAAAAATCGCACGGCGCGATCGGTCGTAAATATCGCCTGGTGGCCGTGATGTTCGACTGGCTGGTCGCCTTCAATGTAAGGTTGAGGCCCAAAACGGGCGTTTGTGCCGGTTGCCAGCGTAAACCAAGTATCCCAACCCGGCGGGGGCGCGCGGAAATGATTGAGATGCCACTTTCCGCAAAGCGCGGTTTGATAGCCTGCGTCGTGTAGAAGTTGGGCGAGCGTGGTCTGGCCGGCGATACCGCGATGTGCTTCCCCCGAGGCGTTTTCCTCAATGTAGTCGTGTACCCCGTGCGCGGAGGGAATTTTACCTGTGAAAAAGCACGCCCGCGCTGGCGAGCAGACTGGGCATGGCGTGAAGGCGCGCGTCATGCGCGCACCATTTGCCGCAAGATGATCCAGCGCCGTCGATTGGATATCGCGATTGCCGTAGCACCCGGCGGCCCACTGCCCATGGTCGTCGGTCAGAAAAACGATGATGTTCGGTGGCGATCCCATTGCCCGATGACAAGCGCAATGCCGGGATTTCGCAAGCGCGGCATTGAGCGCTTACAGTGTGCGGCGAGCCCAACGCGCGGCGGCCTCAAAGGGCATCGCGACGGAAGACAATCACTGCAGAGAAATAAAAAAACTCGGACCGGAGGGGAGCCACCACCTTCGATCCGAGGGAAAGAAATCAAATTGACTGCGTTCAAGATAGCAAGTTGCAGCGCGGTGTTCAATATCTGTTTTGAGTTTTCAACAGGCGCGCGGGCATGGTCATCGAAGCAGCGCTTCGATTGCCGGCCGAAGTGACTGCCAGAGTTTGTCGTCGCGCCGCGCAAAAATCAGATTGGTCATGAGCCAGTCGAGTGGATTTCCGATGTCATGGCGTCGCGCGCCCAGCACGACTCCGTAAACCGGCTGAGTCTCCAATAAAAGGCGGATGGCGTCGGTGAGTTGGATCTCTCCACCCGCGCCGCGCGGGGTGCGATCGATGCAGTCGAAGATATCTGGCGTCAGAAGATAACGCGCGGCGATGGCGTAACGGCTTGGCGCCTCGCCGGCCGACGGCTTTTCCACCAGCGCATTCAGCTTCATGACGCCGGGTTTGATTTCCTCGCCGCCGACAATGCCATAGCGGCTGGTTTTTTCCGCGGGCACTTCCTCCAGGCCGATCACGCTGGCGCCAAGCCGATGCCACGCATCAATGAGCTGCGCCGCGGGAAGCCACGCCGCCGCATTGCCCTCGCCCGCACTAAAGATCGTATCGCCAAGCATGCAGAGAAATGGCTCGTTCGCGACATGCTGCCGTGCCTGCAACACCGCATGCCCGAGGCCGAGCTGCTCGGCCTGGCGGGTGGCGTGGATGCGGAGCTGATTTGCAAGCGTCCCCAGAGATTGCAGGAGCGATTCACGATTGGCGCTGCGCAGGCGCTGTTCGAGCTCGGGGCTGCGGTCGAAATGGTCTTCGATCGCGCGTTTGTCGCGTGCGGTGACGATCAAAAGGTCGCTGATACCGGCAGCCGCCGCTTCTTCGGCGACATATTGAATCGTGGGCCGATCGAGGATCGGCAATAGTTCCTTCGGCACCGCCTTGGCGGCCGGGAGCATGCGGGTTCCGAAACCAGCGGCGGGGATGACGGCTTTGCGGATCATGTGGATTGAACAGGGTTGGTCCACGAAGGACACGAAGGGACACGAAGAAGAAAAATGGAGTCAACACAGAAGAGACCGAATAGTGCCGGGGTTGTCATCCTGAGGTACTCCGAAGGATCTCGACTCGGCGACACGGCTTGGAGGTCCGAGATCCTTCGGAGTACCTCAGGA
>JBBQCK010000511.1:0-2725 GCA_038318605.1 Tepidisphaerales bacterium
TCACGGCGGCCTGACGACTAAGCCCGCCGGGAAGTTTCTCTTCGGCAAGGTAAACGGCCGCGCCGCCGCCGTCCGCGAGGCGCTGCGTCAATGTATAGCGATCACCTAGAGGCGTTTTCATCGTTGCCTGGTTTCAATCAGAATGACTTGGTGAGGTCCTTCAGTCGCTTGGTGCTGTAGACCAATCGCCTATTGACGAACTGCACCGTGGCGGCACCAAGCTGCTCGTTCGTCGGCTCGGGATCGTTGCCCAAGTGGCTGAGCATTTGTTGCAGTTCATTACCACTTGCGCCGGCGTCAAGCGGATGCTGCTGCTGAATCCGGGCGAGCATGATTTGCAGCTTCACCCAGATTTTCTGACTGCCGGCAAAATCATCCGCTTGTTCAAGCCGCCACGCATCGCGAAAGAGGCCGGGCATATCCAGCGGCAGATTGCCGGATTCCGCCTGCCGATCGATCCACGGCTGGACGTGATTATACGCGTAATTCCAGTCGGCCAATCGCTCGGCGCCGCCGCGGATCGCCGGAACGACAATTGCCGCAATCAGCCCCATGACCAGCAGTACGACAACACCGATGACCAGCCTCTGCCGGGCGATGGCGGCCGCTGCCTCGGCAGTTGGTTCCAGGCGCACGACCACATCGGTTTCGCCGAGGCGAAAAGTGTCGCGTGGGCGAATGCGCTCCTGGCCGGCGACTTTTTTGTTGTCGAGCCATGTGCCGTGGGCCGATCGGTTTTCGAGGAGGTAGTCGTCCCCTTTTCGCGTAACGACGGCATGTTCGACGGAAACGTCGGCCGACGTCACGCGGAGCGCGGCCGCCGCGCCCCGGCCAATAAGTGTTGGCCCTGCCGGCAGGGGGGCGCGAAGGCCGGTATCCGAACCCTTGATGACCAGTAAATCGCAATCCATGAATGTAGCTCGATTGCCAATGCGCCTGCGAAGGCCGCGCGGCGCGACTACTGCAACTTAAACTCGCCGCGAAGAATCCGAACGATCAGCGTGCCGAACAACAGCAGAATTGCCGCCATCAAAACCAGCGTACTTGGCAGCATGACCCACCCGCCGGCCGCGCCGGCGGTCGCCTGCGCACGCAAAACCCGCTCCGCCGCCAGGCGGTCGGCAAGGCGCTCAAGCGTATCCGCCAATGGCCAGCCGAGTTCTTCTGATTGGACGATGCTGTCTGCAAGACTTACCACATCGCCAACGTTCACACGCTTGGCGAATGATTTGAATGCGTCGATCTTGCTGGCGCCCATATTCAACTCTGCCAGCACCTGCCCAAGCTCGTCGCCAAGCGGTTGGTCCTTGTAATCATCCACCACCCGCGCAAGAGCAATACCAAGCGTCGTTCCCGAGCGAAGGATCAGGATAATCAGATCCAGCACATAGGGCAGCGAGCGCAGCATGTCCGCCTGACGATTTGCGGCGCGCGTCTTCAGCGTGGACATCAGCGCTAAAAATCCGAGCGGAAACCCGAGCAGCGCCGCAAACGCCACCGCCGGGCCGACCAACACGACGGCGCTGAATGCCAGAAATACGGTGATGAAGGAGCCGATGATCAGCCCCAATGCGACGACCTCGTCATCTTCCATCCCGCCGGGATACCCTGCGGTCGCATAGGGTCTTCGCACATATTCGCGCAGAGCCACTGGGCCCATGCGCGCCACCGGATCCGCCAGCGCCCGGACAATCGGGAGCAACATCGGCCAAAACAGCGAGCTGCGCAGTGAACGCTCGCGCTGAGCGGCGCGGCGCATGGAGGTGGGAGTATACTTGCGCGCGTCGAGGTTGGCGGCCGAATCCGTCAGGCGGTATCCGACTACAACGAAAAGTGCCGCCGCCAGGCCGAACGACAGCGATGCAAGAAGTTTGAGCGTCAGCGGATCCATGCAGATTTTGCGCGACAGCGAAAGCGCGGCCGCGGATCAGTCAATCAAACCTCCGAGCGGGTGATCTGGCTTGCGGCGTAAACGCCAATGGCGATGAGAATACCCGCGACAAGCAAAACGCCGAAGCCCTGCGGTGTGGTAAACAAGAGCTTTACGCCCTCGGAATCGACCGTCGCCAATAGCAAAAGCATCACCACCGGCGCCACCAGTAGTACCTGAATATTGGTCCGGCCTTCGGCGGTGTGGGCTGCGACGGTCTGCCGCATGTGGTGCAGCTTTTCCAGCGATCGGCTGATGCGATCAAGCGTCTGCGAAACATCGCCGCCAAGCGTTCGATTCAACAGCAGCGCCGACGCGAAAAGATTGAAGTTCTGCAAATTCAGCCGCTCTTTGGCTTCGCGCACGGTGTGTTCGAGATCAGCGCCGAAGGCATATCGATTCGCCATGATCTGAAATTCCACCTTGATCGGATCGGGCGCCTGCTCGGCAAGTCGTGAAAGGGCCTGCACCAGCGTCAGCCCGGAACGCATCGAGTTGGCCATCGTCGTAATAGCGGCCGATAGTTGCAGATCGATCCTTGCCCGGCGGCGCTTCCACGCCATTTCAATGAGCAGCTTCGGCGCCAGCAGACTCACGCCCCAGAACCCGATAGCAACAAGCACGTTTGGAAGCAGGGCAACCAACGCCAGCAGAAGGGCGAGAAAGATGCCATAAATTGTCAGCACCACGATCTTCGCATCCGGAGGCTGGGGATTGAACCGCAGCCATGTGGAATGGGTCCAAGCCACGTCGGTTGCGAAACGCCGTGCGATCCAGTCTCGCGCGCCCCATATC
>JBBQCK010000512.1:0-2714 GCA_038318605.1 Tepidisphaerales bacterium
CAATTGCTGAGTTCCAGTGCTGTCGCCGAATGCTTCTAATTCAATGCCGGAGCGATTCAGCAACTTGACAAAAAGATTCGCTACCGGCGTGCGCGGCGCCGCGGCAATGTGCTGTCCGCCAGGCGTCCCGCCGGCATGGCCCGCCACCAGCAGCGGCAGATTGAAATTCGAATGCGCGTTGCCATCGCTCAATGCGCCGCCGTAGAGGATCGACGAGTGGTCAAGCAGCGTGCCATCGCCATCCTGCGTGGCTTTGAGCTTCGCGATGAAATAGGCGAACAACTCCGCGTGGTAGCAGTTGATCTTGGTCACCTTCTCAATAAAGTCCGGATGGCCGCGGTGATGGGTGAGCGGATGGTGCGGATCGGGTACGCCGATCTCCGGATACGTGCGCACGCTGCCTTCGCGGCCGATCATCATGGTGGAGACGCGCGACAGGTCGGCCTGAAACGCGATCGTCTGCAGGTCGAACATCAGCTTCACGTATTCGTCGAACTGAAATGGAATGCCGGAGGGTTTTTCGACTGGCGGGATGCGCTCGTCTTTTTCCGGCGCGGAGACGCGCATTTCCACTTCTCGGATGGAAGTCAGGTAGTCGTCCACTTTCCGTTTGTCGCTAGCGCCTAACGTGGTAACGAGGCTCGCCGTGCTATCGCGCGTGAGATCGAGAATGCTCTTCCGATACAAAGCGCGGCGGGCGCGCGTTTGCGGATCGAGGCTGGGATCGAGGTTTCCGAAGAGCCGCTCAAACACCGAGCGCGGATTGACCTCGACCGCCAGCGGCGTATCCGGGTTCTTCCACGAGAGGCTATTGGTATAGGCGCAACTGGAACCGGTGTCGCAGTTGCCCACCATGCGCGAATCCTCGCAGCCAAGCTGCAGCGAGGGGACGCGCGTTTCCGCTGCCCATTTCTTCGCCGCAATCTGATCGAATGTTATGCCCGCGTGCACATCCGCGCCCGCTGTGTACTTGGGCACGCTGCCGGAAAGAAAACTCCCCGATGCGCGCGCGTGGCCGCCGCCTTTCGCTTTCACGGCCGCATTGTTCGCCAGGCCGGACACCATGGTGATGTGCTCGCGCAGCGGTTCGAGCGGTTTCAATATGCGCGCGAACGTGAAGTCTTTGCCCACGCCCTCCGGCATCCACGCGTTCATGACAATGCCGTTCGGAACGTAGACTACGGCGATCCGGCGCGCTTGCCCCGGCAGCGATGGCGCGGCCAGCGCCGGACACATCGCATCGAGAAGAGGTAATCCGATAGCCGCCCCGGCGCCGCGCAGGAGCGCGCGGCGTGAGATGTATTTTCCGGTAATGATCGTCATTGATGAGAACCTCCGTCGGTGGCGTGCTTCATTTGAAACGGCAGACTGTTGGCGATTCCCAGCACGAGTTCCGAAAATCGATAGTTGTTCGCGGACAGTTTGGCGGCGATGGCCGAGACTGCTGGCCGGTCGTACCGCTCCAGCCCTCGTCCCAGTGCGTAAGTGAGCAATTTCTCGGTGAGCCCGCGCAGAAATACTTCGCGGTTTTGCTTCAACAGGTCCTTGAGTTCAGCCGGGCCGTTGAACGCTTTGCCGCCGGGCATGGTGCCCGATGCATCGACCGGAAACTTCCCGTCCACTGTGCGCCACGCCCCGATGGCGTCGAAGTTCTCCAGCCCGAAGCCCAGCGGATCCATGCTGGCATGGCACGATGCGCAGGCCGCGCTTTTCCGGTGCGCCTCCATCTGCTGCCGTAGCGACGCGGTCTGGCCGGCGGTGGTGTCATCGAGCGCCGGAACCGACGGCGGCGGCGGTGGCGGTGGCGCGTTGAGAATGTTTTCCAATACCCATTTACCGCGCAACACCGGCGAGGTACGCGTGGAATAAGACGAAATCGTCAGGATGCTGGCCTGCGACAGAATGCCACCGCCGCGTTGAGTCTTGCTCATATCGACCCGCCGGAATTGCGGTCCGATGACGCCGGGCACGCCGTAAAATCGCGCCAGACGCTCGTCTAAGAAGGTATAGTTGCAGTCGATAAGATCGAGAACGCTCGCGTCCTGCGCGATCAGATTGCCGATGAATAACTCTGTTTCGCGCCGCATCGAATGGCGCAGACTTTCGTCGAAGTCCATGAACCGTTCGCCATCGGGCTTCATCACGTCGATGTTTTTGAATTGCAGCCACTGCCCGGCAAAGTTTTCGACTAGCGCCTGCGATTTTGCATCCTTCAGCATGCGCTTGACCTGCGCTGTGAGCACGGCGGGCTGCCGCAAACGGCCTTCTCCCGCCACACGCAGCAACTCCGAATCGGGCATGCTGCTCCACAAGAAATAAGAGAGCCGCGAAGCAAGTTCAAAATCGCCGAGCGGCGTCAGTGCCGAAGCGGTTTGCGTGCGCGCCGATTCGATGCGGAACAGGAAATAGGGGGAGACGAGAATCGCTTCCATCGCCGCGGCGATGCCTTCTTCAAACGAGTCGCCCTGCTTGCGCACCAACGCGTAGATGCTCAGGAACGGCTCCAACTCCGGCGCCGTTACCGGGCGGCGAAACGCTCGCGGTGCAAAGCTGGACAAAATGCGGCGAGGGCAATCGCTGGTGTGCTTGCCTGTGGCGTGCCCGCACACTAAAATTCGCTGCAGGCTCTCGGCCGATGGCCCAAGCGTCTGTTCAAACGGGCCGCCGACGTCCATCGATTCGAAGCGGTTGTCCACTCGGACGTCAATCCGGTC
>JBBQCK010000513.1:0-2704 GCA_038318605.1 Tepidisphaerales bacterium
CAGGACGATCCCATGGAACAGTCGCTCGTACAGGATGTGGTCGCGGAAGTGATGAAGCGCCTCGGTTCGCGCTCGGCCGGCGGCAAGGTCGAAACGCCGATGAATCGCGGCGGCGCGGCGGCATCACAACAGGCCGGCCGATACGGCATTTATTCCACCATCGATCAGTGCGTCAGCGCCGCGACAGAGGCGCAGAAAAAGCTCATTCGCCTTTCGATGGATGAACGCGACGCCATCGTGAAGCTCATCAAGTCGCTTGCGAAGCAGAACGCCCAGGCATGGGGCGCGATGGAACTGGCCGAGACAAAAATCGGCCGGCTCGATCATAAAATCGAAAAGCTGCAGATTCTCGAACTTGTTCCAGGCGTCGAATATCTGCGGAGCAACGCCACCACCGGCAGCAACGGGCTTTGCCTTGAAGAGTACGCCCCATTCGGCGTCATTGGCGTGATCACGCCGGTGACGCACAGCGTGCCGACGCTCAGTGCCAACGCGATCAACATGATCGCCTCGGGCAATGCGCTGGTCTGCAACGCCCACCCCAGCGGTGTGAACTGCGCCGCCCACGCGGTGCGCGAATACAACAAAGGCATCGCCGCGAAGTTTGGCATCGAAGATCTCATCACATGCGTTTTTCCGCCGACGCTGGAGACGGCAGGGGAGTTGTTCAACCATCGCGGCGTGCCGTTGCTTGTTGTCACGGGCGGGCCGGCCGTGGCGCGGGCGGCGCTACAGGCGCGCAAGCGTGCGATTGTCGCGGGTCCGGGAAATCCGCCGGTGCTGGTTGATGAAACCGCCTGCATGGACAACGCGGCCGCCTCGATTGTCAAAGGGGGCGCCTACGACAACAACCTGCTGTGCATCGGCGAAAAGGAAGTGTTCTGCGTCGAGAGCGCCTTTGGCTTGCTGATGTCGAAAATGTCGCAGCATGGGGCGTTCGTCCTGAACAGCCAGCAGATCGACACGCTTACTAAAGCATGCTTTGTCAAAGGGGACGATGGCAAGCTGCATGTGAACAAGGAATATGTCGGCCGGGACGCAACTGTGCTGGCGGAGGTCGCCGGCGTCAGCGTGCCGCCGACCGTTTCGATGCTGGTGGGTGAAACCAGCGCCGACCATGTGTTCGTCGAAGAAGAGCAGATGATGCCGTTCATCCCGTTCGTCCGCGTGAAAAATGTGGAGGAAGGAATGGAGCGCAGCCTTCACGCCGAACATGGCTATCGCCACACCGCGCTCATTCATTCGCGAAATATGGACACAGTGACGACCTTTGGCCGGATGGCGAACACCACACTATACGTTGTCAACGGCGCCAGCATGGCGGGCCTGGGCCTCGGCGGACAGGGCTATCTGAGCTACTCGATCGCCACACCGACCGGAGAGGGGATCACCACGCCGCTCACCTTCACGCGCTATCGGCGGATGATGGTGACGGGTTCGATGCGGATGATTTGAGATCGCAATGCGGCACGTGTTTGACGGGCCGAACGCCGGAGTGTTTTGATGCTGCTGGGACGCGTTATTGGCCATGCAACCTCGACGGTGAAGCACCCGTCATTGCGCGGATGGCGGCTGCTGTTGGTGCAGTTGCTTAATGTGCGCAGCGAGCCCGAGGGCGACGCGGTGCTTGCCGTCAGCCGTTATGGCGCGGGCGTGGGGCAGCAGGTGATTCTCAACGCCGACGGCCGCGGCGCGCGAGATACGGTAAAGGATGAAAAAAGCCCGGTGCGCTATTTCGTAATCGGTATTGCCGACGAAATCGCGGGACAGGCCGCGGGAGCATAGGCGACATTGATCTATACACAGCGACAGCTCGAGGATTTGCTGAAGGCGCACGGCCGGATCATCCTGCCGTATCGCGCCCGCCTTACGCCGCTTGCAAAGGATTGGATCCGCCAGCGCCGCATCGCCGTCGGCTATGGCGATGGATTGGCAGAGTCTTCCAGCGCTGGCGCAACGGTGCAGCCGGCCGCTGCAACGATTGACCAACGTTCGGCGGGTGATATGCACGCGGCCGACTTTTATTGGTGGTGCGATTCGCCGTGCGGCGCAACCAAGGCGGCCCTTGTCGCGCAGGCGCGCGACGCGAATATGTCGGCGATCGATTTGCCGGCCGATCCCAAAAACAGCGCGGCGGCCATTGCAAGAATTGCCCGGGCTGTGAAATCCGGCGGCTGCATCGGCGGGATCATCGTCGTCGAGCGTGCCGCCCGCACGACAATCCTCGCTGGCCGATGCCGCGCGCTTTTGCCGATCGTGGGCACCAGCCGGCAGACGGTTGAAGAAGGCGTGAACGAACTCGGCGCTAATCTGCTGATCATCGAGCATCCAAAGCTGATGATGCATCAGGCGCGCAATCTGATGATTCCGTTTGTTCGGCCGCGCGTGGCGCTGGCCGATTCGGCGCGGCAGACATTCGCGGAGCTCGAATCATGCGGGTAGGCGAAGTCATCGGCGTGGTCTGTCTCAGCCCGCTTCACGAAGCGCTCGTTGGCGGGCGGTTCTTGCTGGCTAAGATTCGCGACCGGCATTCGCTGGCCGGCGCTGCGGGCGCGGCGTCACCCGAGGTCCTGGTCGTATACGACCACCTGGGCGCAAGCCACGGCGATCTGATCGCGATATCCGAAAGCCGCGAGGCGACAATGCCGTTTTATCCCGAGAAGCGCGTGCCCATCGACGCATACAACGCAGCGATACTTGATGA
>JBBQCK010000514.1:0-2683 GCA_038318605.1 Tepidisphaerales bacterium
CGCAGGCGGCGATAAGTTCGTTTTTGAAGAATCGACTTTCAGGATATGGAGAGGAACGCAACGAGCCCGCGGCGGCGCACACCTCGATGCTCAGCGCGTACCTTCATTTCGGGCAGATTTCGGCGCTGGATATTGCGCTGGCGGTGCGCCGACAGCACGATGCGCCGGCGGACGATCGCGAGGTGTACATTGAAGAATTGATTGTACGCCGCGAGCTTGCCGTGAATTTCGTCAACTATACGCCGAACTACGATGACTTTGATTGCCTTCCGAACTGGTGCAGGACGACGCTGGCGACGCATGCGAATGATCGCCGGCCGGAAATATACACGCGGCAGGAGCTTGAGTCGGAGCAGACCGCCGACCCATGGTGGAATGCCGCGCAGCGTGAGATGAATCGCACCGGCTTCATGCACAATTACATGCGGATGTACTGGGGCAAGAAGATTCTCGAGTGGTCCGTCACGCCGCGCGATGCTTATGACACAACGCTTTATTTGAACAACAAATTATTTCTCTGCGGGCGTGACTCGAATGCATTCGCCAATGTCGGGTGGATTTTCGGCCTGCATGATCGGCCATGGGGAGAGCGAAAAATCTTCGGCACCGTCCGCTACATGAACGCGGCTGGCCTGCGGCGGAAGTTTGACATGGAAGCGTATGTGAAAGCGGTTGCGGCAATGTAGGTCGATTTTCGCACCGGCACTATGTTTTAACGTTTGATTGCCCGCCATGCTTTATGAGGACTTCGGCCACACGCGGGTGATTGCGAAGCAACGCGTAGTCCAGGGGCGTACGGCCGAGTTTGTCGGCCGCATTCACATCGGCGTTCTGGGCGATCAGCAGTTCTGCGATGGCCGGCATGT
The DNA here is from genome assembly GCA_038318605.1 of Tepidisphaerales bacterium. GTDB lineage: Bacteria > Planctomycetota > Phycisphaerae > Tepidisphaerales > Tepidisphaeraceae > JBBQCK01. The sequence goes on from JBBQCK010000514.1 coordinate 867, forward strand.
TGCCGCAGCGGGCGTTAAAGTGAAGCGGTGTCTGGTCCGAGCGGATGTTGCGAAGATGCACATCGGCGCCGTGCTCGATGAGCAGGCGGGTGGTTTCAAGCTGTCGTTCGGCGGCGCCGTGCAGGACGCCGTGACCATACGGATTGGCCGCGATTGCATTGACGTCGGCACCTGCTTCGATGAGCGCCCGCGCGACTTCCGTGTGACCGTCGTGGGCGGCGTGGTGAAGAGGCGTATCACCGCTTTTCCGCCGGGCGGTTGCGATGCCCGGGTGCGCCCCCAGAAGTTCGCGTACGGTGGCGAGTTCGCCCTTGGCGGCGGCGTTGTGGATGGCTTCGAGCGATTCGCCGAAGCGACCGTCAAATGCAACGGGAAGTTCGGCCGCGCCGACGCTGCGTAGGTAGCGCTCCATCTCCGTCCGCCGACGGTTTGCCGCATAATCGATCGGCATCCAGCCGCTTTCGTCAACGGCATTCAGATTGGCGCCGCGTGAAAGCAACAACTCTGCCATCGCAGGTTCGTTGCCCCATTCAGCGACGTGGTGAAGCGGTGTCATGCTGTTTTCGTCGAGGTCGCGGTCCTCGATATCCGCGCCAGCGTCGAGCAACGTCGCGATGATCGCAAGGGCATCCTGACGCGGATTTGCGCTGAGTTTCCCGCGCGGGCGCACGGCCCAGTTGAGTGGTTGCGAGCCCTGCGCGCGGCGAAGCGCGGCCGTGGGATCGGTCGCGAGAAGGGTGCGGACACGGTCGAGCATCGCATACGCGCACGCGCTGTGAAGATCCACTGTTGCGCCGCGCGCAATCAGCAGTTCAACAACGTCGGCACACTGTGAATGAAATCCATACACCAGTGCTGCCCGTTGCATCGCCGTTCGGCCCTGGTCATCGTGGGCCTCCAGTAGATCTGGCGATTCATCGAGCAATTGTGCCACGGTTTCGGCCAGTCCCGCTCTTGCGGCCGACCAGATGCTGCACCGCGCGCCGCCATCGACGAGCGTTTTCGCTATGCGGTGAAACTGGGCGCGATGGTGGACCGACCGCTCTGCAAGGCGCCCGACCAGTTTGCCGAATTCGGCTTCGGTCGCCAACGCCGGTTTGGCGGAGATGATCGTCGCGACGGCCGCCTCGTCGCCACGATCGGCCGCATCGCGGAGCGATACAACGTCCTGGACATGTTGGCGCAGACTTGCCCAGGACGAATGACCACGCGCTCGCGCCAAGACAAGCTGGGCATCTGCCAACAGCGGCCGGATGGGCGCGGCGCCGTGATAGTGCTCGGCGATAAGCGCGAGCGAGCCCGGATCGGCGGCGAGCCATGCGGTGTGTAGCTCGCGGGCCTGCCGTTTGAGCTGATCGAGATCGTTATGAAAGCGATGCGGAGAAAGTGAGAATGCCATGACGACCTTCCTTTCGCGCGGGCCAATGCCCGCACCTTGGCCCGTGGTCCGCGTCGATCGGGCGAAAGAAGATCATCACCTGCGTGATGAATTAATTTGTGGACAGGTGGACACAGTCCTTCCCGCGGACCCGGCAGCGCCCTGTTGCGCTGGATTGGATGCTATCAGGGTCGTGCGTACGATGCCAATCGAATTGCGAGGCTCTTCCGCCGTGAATCGGTGCGGCGATGGGGGATAGACGTGCAAAAGGCGGGGCTGCGAAAGCTTCGCATGTTGGATGCTGCGATCAGCCTGAGAGATTTGGTAGCTCCCCCGGCAAATCGTCTCGAAAAACTTGCTGGATCGCGGGACGGCCAATGGAGTATCCGTATCAATGACCCATGGCGTATTTGTTTCCTATAGAGCGATAGCGAAGCTC
>JBBQCK010000515.1:0-2682 GCA_038318605.1 Tepidisphaerales bacterium
CATTCATCGCGCCGCCGATCGCATCGTGGTCCCATCGCGTTCGGCCGCGCTCTGTGCGATGCGCCGCAGCGGTATTTCTGCCAGCCGGCTTAGCATCATTCCCAACGCCGTCGAGCTGCCGGCGGATTACTGCCACCGTCCGCGCGGCGACGAGCCCTTTCGCGTGGGCTTCATCGGCCGCCTCGATCCAATTAAACGGGTTGGAATACTTGTGCGCGCGATGGACCTACTCGACGACAATTTCGACCTTGCAATCTGGGGCGAAGGCCCCGACGGCCCGGCCATCGAACGCGAAATCGCCCGCGGCAGATGCAAAGAACGCATACACCTGAAAGGCGTCACCGAAAATCCGTGGCAAGCCCTCGCCAACATGGACGCCCTGGTGCTCCCCTCGGCCGCCGAAGGTTTCGGCCTGGTATTGATCGAGGCGATGGCCGCCGGCGTCCCCGTCATCGCTACAAATGCCCCCGGCATCCGCGACGTGGTCCAAACCGAACGCACCGGCCTGCTCGTTCCCATCGACAACTCAGAATTACTCGCCGCCGCCATCCAACGCCTGGCAAGCGACTCGGCCCTATACAATCAACTCAAATCCACAGGCCAGCAGAACGTCACCGACCGATTCAGTTGGCCGAGCGTCTTAAAAGTCTATCGCGAACTGCTCCACATCGACTGAGCCGACAAGCCAATTCCCCATGGAAGCGCGATGATTGCATTCTCTGACTCTACGCAGCATGACGAACGTTGCTCGATGCCTGTGCAATCTATCCGAGGACGAATCATGCGCGTCGATCGTTCGCCATCACGCAATGTTTGACCTCAGGCAAGTGCCGGCATCGCATCGGGCACATCCGCCGCCGCTTCCACTGCAACGCTCGATTTCCGCAGCCGCGCAATGAACAGGGCGGCCACTACTGCCAGCAGAATCGTGGCGATGTTCACATGCGTGAATTTGCCCAGCCCTGCGTTGGCGTATAGCGCAAATCCGAGCGCGATCATCGCAGCCGGCAGGAGCCGATCGGTTCGATCTGCCCGCCCGGCCGATCGGCGCAGGTCGGCCGCCAGAAGCGTCGCGGGCACCGCCAGCAGCAGCAGGTCGTAATCGAAGTAAAACGGCATCAACAACGGCATCGTCGCGACCGTCGCGGCAATGAGCCGGTCAGTATGTACGATGGCGGAAATCGCCTTTCGCCGGGCGGCGGCCGCGGATCGAAGCGCGAACCACACCAGCGCCGCCGCCCACGCCGCCACGCTGATGGCCGTCATAAGTTTCACCGCGATGATCGCCTCGCCCGCCTGTCGTCCCTGCAGAATCAGGCGATAAAAACCCTTGAAAGTGACGTGTCGTTCCCAAAGGTAGGGGCTTTCAATCTGCATCGTGCGCAGATTGGCGGCCAGTTGCCATCGATAATCGACCGTGGCGTCCGGAGTAAAGTACAGCGCCACCATTGCCAGCGCCGCGCCGGTAATCAACAGCCCGCCCAGCGCCCTCCAGCCAAGGTCGAACACCAGCACGATCGCCACCACCAGCCCAAGCTGCGGCTTGTAAAACAGAAGCCCCGCCGTCAGTCCCGCCGCCATTGCATTGCGCCGGCGCCAGAACGCAACGACTCCCGCCAGAAGCAGCAGCGACGTGAAGGTGTTTTGCCCATGATTGAATGCCTGCAAAAACGGAGAACTCGTCAGCACCAGCAGGGGGATCAAGCCCCACGTCTTCCATGTCAGCGGCGAAGCGTCCGCCGGCAACAGTCTCGCCCCGAACACACGATCGGATTGCCGTCCAAAATCCCCCACCGGCTTAAGCATCCCCGCCAGCAGAAGCATCGCCAGCGCCAGACAGGCCACTGTGATTTCGCTCCAGATACGCAGCGCCGCGTGATACGGAAGGCCCGCCAGCGGCGCGAAGACCCACGCATAAAAAGGTGGATTCCACCACGGCCCGAATCCATCGCCTATGACCAGCCCTTCGCGCGTCGCAAGCGCGTGCTGAAATGAGCGGGTTTTGTCCAGATCGTAAAGCTCCGCATCGCGCCCATCGCGAACGCAATCTCCCGCATAATAGAATGCCAGAAAATCGTGGCCGAGTTCGTTCGATGCGATTGCCCTGTCCGGCGCGATGAATCGATTGCCGATGGCGCAGGTTGCCAGCGCCGCCAGCAGCCCCACGCCGATTTTCCAGAGCCGCGCGCCGAGCCGGTTGCTGTTTTTGGATGTCATTTGTGTGGTGGTGATGTCGGGAATATCGGAATGTCGCTGACGACATCTTCTATGCCAGGCGACCCCGCGCCTTATCGGACGCGCCACCACTCGCCAGCATCCATCGCATCGACTAGGATCGGCCGACGTCGAATGCATCGAATTCAAAATTCAACCACGGAGCAAAAATGCCCACGCGCACCGCACAAGCCGTCTGGAATGGGGATCTCATGTCCGGCAAGGGCCAGTTGACCACCGGCAGCAAAACACTCACCGCAAACTATGACTGGCGCGGCCGCGCCGAAGATGGCGGCGGCACCAACCCTGAAGAACTGCTCGCCGCGGCCCATGCCGGGTGTTTTTCCATGGCCCTGTCGCATATCCTCGCCAGCGCAGGCCACCCCCCCAAGCGCATCGAAACCTCTGCCAGCGTGCATTTTTCAAAACAGGGCGACGGCTTCGCAATCACTGGCATCGATCTGAAAT
>JBBQCK010000516.1:0-2680 GCA_038318605.1 Tepidisphaerales bacterium
AGAATGATCGGATTCCCCTCCAGATTACGATACATGTTTTCGACCATGATCTCATCAATCACGCCTCCTTCGCGCGCCCATCGATGCGCAGCGCTGCCGTGACATGTTGCCCCCAATATCCACAGCCGAATTTCGCTCGAAGCATTCCCCCCCGGAACCGGCCGATCATGAATCAGCACAACCTTCAGCCCCGCCCGCGCCGCAGTGATGGCGCAACACAACCCCGCCATACCCGCACCTACCACGACCAGATCCCCCTTTAGCTGAACGGCCTTGGGAGAGCGCTGCTGCGCCGGAGGTTCTCTTAACATTCCACCTCCAAAACTGAACGATTGATTGCGCCAACAGTCGCTGCGATTACTTCAATTGCAGCGCCCGCGGAAAAAAATCCTGCCGCATCGCTTTTTTCGCCAGCGAGAGCGTTTCCTCCGCCACCTGGTTCGCTGCCCGGGTACCCGATTTCAGCGCATCGATCACATCGTCCGGCCTGGCCTCATATTGCTTTCGCCGGCTCCGGATCGGTTCAAGCAAGTCGTTCAGCGCTTCGATCAGCTTTCGCTTGATCGCGACATCTCCAACCTTGCCCGTCTTGTACAATGCCCGATGCTCCTCAACCCACGCGGTGTCCGGGTTGAATATCTCTTGAAACGCCCACAACGGATTTTTCTGCGGATCAGTTTCCCCGGGATCGGTCGCCCTCAGACGCTTTGGATCGGTGTACATCCCCATGATCTTTTTTTGAACGACGTCAGCGTCATCCGACAGAAATATTGCGTTGTTCAGCGACTTGCTCATTTTGTAAAGCTCACCCGTATCCGCGCTGGGCGCTCCCGTTCCGACCAGCCGCTTCACACGCCCGAGCTTCGGCTCGATGACGGGAAACAATCCCCCCCGCGCCACATAGTCGCGATCATCTGTCTGGGGGTTGACGCCGCAGTACATCTGGTCGAACCGCCGCGCGACTTCGCGCGTCAACTCCAAGTGCGGCAATTGATCCTCCCCCACCGGCACAACGGCTGGCCGGAATGCAAGGATATCCGCCGTCTGCCCCACCGCGTACATTGGAAAACCGAACGGATATTTGTCGCCCAGGTTCTTATCCTTGATCTCCTGCGCAAGTGTTGGATTGCGCATTACGCGGTTGAATGGAATCAGCATCGCGAAAAAAAAGGTCAGTTCGTCGATGGCCGGAACTTCCGACTGTATGAACATATGGCTGCGGCCCGGATCAATCCCGCACGCAAGGTAATCCGTCGCGATGTCGATCACGCTCTGGCGGATATCGTCCGGCCGATCGGCACGCGTCGTAAACGCATGCTTGTTGGCGATGATGAAAAAGCAATCAAAAGACTCCTGGAGTGCCAACCTATTTTCCACCGATCCCACATAATGTCCCAAGTGCAGCTTGCCGGTGGGGGTGTCGCCGGTCAGCAGGCGCGGACGGTTGGAAGCCAGACTCATGGCCTGTTTATACCGCGCTGTGTCATCCGCGGCGATGAAGCTGCCGGCCGCTGGCCGATGTATGCCGAACGAGGTGCCACATGATTGGAACGCTGTTGCAGGCGGACTTTGAAGAAATGATCCGCCATCAAAACTGGGATGAACTGCACGAAGCACTCGCCGAGCTCGACCCGGTTGACATTGCCGAGATCATCGTTGATTTGCCGGCCGACACGCAGGTCGTCGTGTTCCGCGTGCTTCCGCGTAATCGGGCAGCGCAGTCGTTCGCCTATCTCCCGCTGGAAAACCAGGAATCGCTCATCGAGTCGCTCGGCGCTGAATTGAGCACCGGCATCCTCACGCAGATGGCGGCCGACGATCGCACGCGCCTCCTTGAGGAAATGCCCCCTGAGGTGACACGCCGGCTTCTGACGCTGTTGCCGTCCGAAAAGTTGAGCGGCATCCGCCAGCTTCTGGGATATCCCGAGGACTCCGCCGGCCGGTTTATGACGCCCGAATATGCGTCCATTACCCCCGACATGAGCGCCCGTGCCGCCCTCGAACACATCCGCACCGTCGGGCGCGGCAAGGAGACGCTCGCGGTCATCTACGTTGTCGATGAAATCGGCAAGCTTGTGCGCGACGTCCGCCTCGGCACGCTTGTGCTCGCAGACCCGCAGCGGCTCGTGGGCGAAATCGAGGATCGCCCGCTGGTTTTCATCCCTGCCACTGCCACGCGCGATCAGGTGCTGGCGACTTTCGCCCGGTACGACCGCGTGGCGCTGCCGGTGACAGACGATCAGCGCAACATGCTCGGAATCATCACCGCAGACGACGTGCTTGATGTCGCCAAGCAGGAAGCTACCGAAGACATCCAGAAGATGGGCGGCCAGGAAGCGCTTGACGCCCCGTACCTCGACGTCGGATTCCTCTCGATGATCAAAAAGCGCGGCGGTTGGCTGGCGGCGCTGTTCCTCGGTGAAATGCTCACCGCCACCGCGATGAGCCATTTCGAAAGCGAAATCGGACGCGCTGTCGTGCTCGCTCTTTTCGTTCCTCTCATCATCAGTTCCGGCGGCAACAGCGGCTCACAGGCGACCAGCCTGATCATCCGCTCACTGGCGCTGGGCGAACTGCGCCTTCGGGACTGGTGGAAGGTCTTTTCCCGCGAAATAAAGTCCGGCCTGACGCTCGGCACGGGCCTGGGCCTCATTGGATTCATTCGCATCGCCCTGTGGCA
>JBBQCK010000517.1:0-2674 GCA_038318605.1 Tepidisphaerales bacterium
ATATACGTTGTCTGCGGCGGACTGGTGGGTGCAATCATCTGGAACATCATCACCTGGCTGCTCGGACTGCCCACCAGTTCAACCCACGCCCTGGTCGGCGGGCTGGCCGGGGCGGCGGTATTGAAGTCGGGCATTTCGGCACTCAAGCCCGAGGGCTGGACGCTGGTTCTCATTGGAATCGTGCTGGCGCCTGTGTTCGGGTTCATTCTTGGCTCGCTGAACATGCTGGTGGTCTCGTGGCTGGCGCGGAAGCAGACACCGCACCGCATGGACAAGCTCTTTCGCAAATTACAGCTTCTGTCGGCCGCCCTTTACTCGCTCGGCCACGGCGGCAACGACGCCCAGAAGACGATGGGCATCATCATGATGCTGCTGAACGCCGCCGGACTCGGAAGCTGGACGCAGAGCAACCCGCACGCGTTCATGAATCGTTTCCATCTGTTCGGTGCTTCACACAACATCGCATGGTGGATCATCCTGAGTTGCCACGCCGCCATCGCGCTGGGAACAATTTTTGGCGGATGGCGCATCGTCAAAACAATGGGCAGCGGCATCACCCGCCTGCAGCCGGTCGGAGGCTTCTGCGCCGAAACCGCCGCCGCCACCGCCATCTTCGGCTTCACGAAAATCAAGGGCGTGCCGATCTCAACCACCCACGCAATCACTGGCGCGATCCTCGGCGTCGGCAGCATGAAAAATGTACGGTCCGTCCGATGGATCTGGGGGCAGCGCATACTCATCGCCTGGCTGCTGACGATTCCATGCGCTGCATTCATGGCCGGCGTGGCATACTTCACAATCCATCTCACCATCGAGCGATGGCTGCAATAAGTGCAACGCAGGAGGAGTGTACGTGCAATGCAGTGGCATGAGCAGATCGATGTTCGCCCGGTTTTGCAGTTCGGATGAAGAATGCGCTCGCAACGTCCGTGCATGAGTAAATGCCGGCCCCCCTGCTTACTTTTAGATCGCTAGGGCGGTCGGCGGGTTTGGGGTTTCGTCTGATCGGGGTAAGTTCCTGCACAGCCCGTAGACTTGGTTTTATGCGCTACGTTCAAGCATGGGCACATGCCAGCGCAAGCGGGATTTTTGGCGATCGTTGGCTCAGGCTGGCGTGCGAAGTTAACGGAGCTGGCGATTTCGACCGCGTCTGCTGATTCGTATATTGCAAATTGGCGTCGATGCACGTTCAATGGCTGACCTTTGATGCTGGCTTACGGCCATCCCACTTTGGCGCAGTTGATTCTGCTGCTGGCGGCGATTCTTCTGGTCGCGGGCGGCGGAGTTGTGGCCCTGTTGCGCGCCAGGCGGGCGGCTGATGCTTCGGCGGTCGCGCCCTCGCCGGCGCGATTTGCGTTCGTGTTCGGATGGTTGCTTTCGATTGTGGTGCTCGCGTGGCATTCGGCGACACGCGGGACGTGGGCGCCGGTGGGCGACAACTTTGACGCCCTGCTATGCCTCGGAGTGATGCTGGGGGCGTTCGAGCTTTATTCCCGGCGTTTTCATCCTGTGGCGGGGCTGGAATTTTTTCTGACGCCGCTGGTGGTTGGGCTGATGGTGACAGCGGGGATTTTCGGCCGACTGCGATACAGTGAATATCATCCGTTGGTGGATGATGCCTGGACGTGGGTTCATCGCGTTTCGGCTTATGCGGGCGCGGTGGCGTTTGCGGTTGGGGCGGCCGCAGGCGCGATGTATCTGCTTGCGGCGCGGCGATTGCGCCGCAAAACCCTCGGCGGCCCTTCACTCGGCTCGCTCGAACGAATTGAACGACTGACGATGGGGTCGGTGATGCTTGGATTTTCGCTTTTGACGGTAGCGCTCATCACCGGCGCGGTGCGAATGTTTGCACCAAGAGCAGCCAATTCGTCGGCGGGCATGTCATCGAAAGTGCTGCTGGCGATTGTGGCATGGGGGGTCTACGCTGTCGTGTTGCATGCGCCAATCAATCCGCGGTTTCGAGGGCGACGGGCAGCCATTCTCAGCGTCGTGGGGTTTGTATTGATCGTGGCCGCGATGGTCACCGTGCAATTCACGGCAGGGGGCGGCTCCTGATGCATCAGTTGCTACTGGTCGGATTGAATCACACCAGCGCGCCGCTTGAGGTGCGCGAACGGCTGGCGTTTGCGCCGGGCAAAATCGTCGAGGCATTGGCCGAGCTGCAGAGCAGACACGCGGGCGCGGAATTCGTCCTTTTGTCAACGTGCAATCGCGTTGAGTTGTATGTCGCCCAATCGACGATCAGCGCGACCGCAAATGCCCGGACGCTGGAGCTGGCCGGCGGGGAAAACGTCATTCAGCCGCCGCCAACCAGCGGGCCGGGTGTCAACGAGATCGCGGCGTTTCTGGCGCGATTTCACGGCGTATCAGAAGGGGATTTTCGGGACCATCTTTACGTCGAAACCGGCCGCGCGGTGGTTGAGCATCTGTTCGGGGTGGCATCGTCGATCAATTCGATGGTGCTGGGCGAGACGCAGATTCTTGGACAGGTTCGAGAAGCGTATGAGATCGCCAACAGAGTGGGTGGAGCGAGGGCGCTGCTCAATCCATTGTTCCAACGGGCAATCGCGGTGGGGCGCGAAGTGATGAGCGAAACGGGGCTGTCGGCCGGGCGGATGAGTGTTGCATCTGTGGCAGTGGATTACGCGCGACAGATATTTGAGGATTTTTCGGA
>JBBQCK010000518.1:0-2672 GCA_038318605.1 Tepidisphaerales bacterium
AAACACGTGCATCACTCCCATCGCCGCACGGACCTGTTCGGCGCATTCGTTTCAGTTGAAACTATTACGTTAAGGTGCGTCCTGCGGTGGGTCAAGCAGCGCGGAATATCCGTTTATCCCCATGGCGTTGCACCCTTCGCCCAGCCGTCGCAGTGTGCAATAGTAACCATCGATTTACTTCATACCAATGCACCGGGCCCAAGCTGTGAACGTGCCATAGTCATGCGACCGAACCGCCCCATCCTGAAACTGGATCATTTTCTGCCCTACCGCCTCTCGGTGCTGTCGCAGAAGGTCAGTCAGTCGGTCGCCGAGGTTTATGCGCGGTCCCATCGCCTATCGACGCCGGATTGGAAAGTGATTTCGCTGCTCGCCAATCACGGGCCAATTCTGCCGGCGGAAATTCGCCGCTTCGGCACGTTGGACAAGGCGGCGATCAGTCGCGCGTTGAAGCGACTAACCAATCGCGGCCTGGTCGTGCGCAAAAGCAAGCCGCAGGACGGACGCACTTTCGAAGTGACGTTGAGCGAGAACGGCTGGCGCCTGTATGGCGACATCATCCCCGAAGCCAAGCGCAAGGAAGATGCCATCCTCGCCGATTTGTCGGACGCCGAGCGCGCCGAACTTCTGCGCCTGCTCGACAAGCTGGATCATTTTTACAGCGATCGCCGATCCTGAATTGTCGGCGCCCGACATAATCGACTTGCCACAGCGACGGGCAGTTGCGATCTTGCGCGCCGTCAACCATGGAGCCTTCCGATGGCGCTCGAAATTCCCCGCACGCTGTATCAGCCGGAACACGAAGCATTTCGCGATTCTGTGCGCAGCTTTCTGCTCGACGAGGTCGTGCCGGAATACCCGAAATGGGAAGATGCGGGCCGCACGCCGCGCGAAATCTGGCGGCGCGCGGGCGAAGTGGGGCTTTTGGGCACGTCGATCCCTGAAGCCTATGGCGGATTCGGCGGCGACTTCCGCATGGATGCGATCGTCCTCGAAGAACTCGGCCGCGCGGGCCTCGCGGCACCCGCTTGGGACATGCATTCCTATATCATCGCGCCGTTTCTGACCGCCTTCGGCACCGAAGAGCAAAAACGGCATTGGCTGCCGCTGATGGTTTCGGGCGAAAAAATCTCCGCCATCGGGCTGACCGAGCCGAACACCGGCAGCGATCTACGCGGCATCCGCACCACGGCGAAACGCCAGGGCAATCATTACGTCGTCAACGGCGCGAAGATTTTCATCACCAACGGCCATATCGCCGATTTCGTTCTGCTCGCCTGCAAGACCGAACCGGAGAAAGGCGCCAAGGGCGTCTCGCTGTTGATCGTCGATACCGATTCGGCCGGTTTTCGCCGCGGCAAGAATCTGAAGAAAATCGGCAATAAGGCCCAGGACACGGCGGAGTTGTTCTTCGACGACGTCATGGTGCCGGCCGATCGCATCCTCGGCGGCGAGGAAAATCAGGGCTGGCACATGCTCATGCATGGGCTCGCGCAAGAGCGCATGGTGGTCGCCGTCCGCTCCATGGCGATCTGCACGACGACGCTGGAGCAAACCGTCGATTACGTCAAATCGCGCAAAGCATTCGGTACGCCGATCTTCGATTTTCAGAATACGAAATTCAAACTGGCGGAGCTAGAAGCACAAGTCGAAGCCACGCAACCCTTCGTCGATCGCTGCATCGAAATGCTTGCCGAAGGCAAGCTGTCGCCCGAGCTCGCCGCCAAGGCGAAACTGGTGTCGACCGAACTGGCCGACAAGTTGCTCGACGAATGCCTGCAACTGCACGGCGGCTACGGTTATATGTGGGAATACCCGATTGCCCGCGCCTGGGCCGATGCGCGCGTGCATCGCATTTATGCCGGCACAAACGAAATCATGAAGCACATTATCAGCCGGAAGCTTTAGCGCGGCCTCGCGAGGCGAAATTGGAACTCCGTCACATCCCGGAATCGACCGTCGCCCGTGTAAATTGCTCGACATAATCCATGTGCCGATCGACCGCGGCAGACGCGGCCGCTTCGTCCTCGCCGGCGATGCCGCGCGCGATATCCGCATGCAGATGAGCGGAATGCGGCATGTCCGCCACGCGCTTGTAATGAATGTACCAAAAGCGCCGCGATAGGCCGTGCACAAGCACCATGGCGCCGGCGGCGAATTCATTTTGCGCCGCATCGACCATCAACAGATTGAATTCACGGTCGAGGCGCATGAAGGTCACGTCGTCGTTGCCGGCCGCCGCATGCTCCATTCCATCGCCGATTTCGCGGAAGCGCTGGCGCTGAACCTCGCTGGCGCGCCGCGCGGCGCTGCGGGCGATCAGGCGTTCCAACTCGCGGCGAACCTCCAAGAGTCGCAACTGCGTGCCGACATTGACTTCCGAAACCATGATGCCGCGCCGCGGCAGGATCACGATCAGCTTTTCGCGCGCCAGCCGCTGCAAGGCCTCGCGGATCGGCGTGCGGCCGATGCTAAGGCGGCGGCTTAACTCGGTCTCGGAGACGATCGCGCCAGGCGCGATCTGCAATGTAACGATCAGTTCCTCGAGCAGACGATAGGCCCGGTCGGACAAGCTGCCGTTCGGCGTCGCGGCTTTCCTGCGCGGCGATTTGGCAATGGGCGTCGTCGGGGCTCGAACCATGGCGCCAGTCTAACCCAGCTTGGGCCGTGCC
>JBBQCK010000519.1:0-2652 GCA_038318605.1 Tepidisphaerales bacterium
ATGCATGAACACCTAAGCTATCGACGGCCAATCCCCCTTCTCTTCAGCCGCCGGTTCACCGATCATTAAAATTGTAAACCAATTACCAAGCAGTATTTAGATCATTTCCGCCAACCACCGTGTAGAATAATTTCCGAACAATTCCCTATTTCTGCCGTTCGAAAAATTGCCCATTCGTCTCAGACATCCCATTTTAACGAGCTTGGCTCGCACGTCAATCGTATAACTACTCGTTTTATGGGACCGGAACCATTATTGGCCGCCGGACGCGCAACTAGTGCCGATAACTCGCTGAGATTGCGCGACTATCTTTCGCCAGCGGCACCCTCGGGGCGCCTTTTGAAGAATCGCCAATCGCTCGTCGCAGTCCAACCCGTTTACCGCACAACGCTCTTTCCCAGCAGAATCGCCTCGGCGAGCCGGCTGGTCATCACCTGGTTGCGATAGACCAACGGCAATAGGAACCGCAGATTTTGTTGCGGACCGCGCAGGTACTCCCCCAATGTCGTGCGCCATTTCTGACGGTAGACCTGCAGAGCGTCCTGAAGATGTCGCTCGCGGACGGCCGACTTGAGCGCCGCCGCCGCGAACCCCGCCGACCAGCACCCGGGATAAACATCCTCTCCCGACGCCGTCATAAATCCCCCGGCCGGACCGACCAGAAGGGTGCGATTGGCAACCCCCTCATGCGCCAGCGCGCCCGCCAAAGGCAAATCAATTGATTCAATCGCGTCATCCGAAATCTTTGGCATCGAGGAAAGCACGCCGTGCGAATGAAGCACCGCGCCCCAGTGCCGCAACAACGAGGCGGGCGGATGGCGGGCAACCAACGCTACCGGCTGTTGAATCGCCAGTTCGCAATGCTCGGGGCCGGGCAGCATCCATGCCAGGAACAATTCGCCGGCAAGATCAAGTGACATCGCAATGGGCGGCCGGGCACCCAGTTCTGCCGAAGCTGCGCCCTTCAGGCGTGTGTAGGTATAGCGATGCAGAATGCCGATTTCCCATGCATCCGGCATGCCCAGCAGTCGCTGCTGATCGCCATCGAGCCGGCCGGCCAATACGAGCGCACGCGGCTTGATCCGATCGGCACCAACCGATACCTCCACGCCTTCTTCATCGAGGCTATGGATGTGAATGGATCGCGGCGACGCCAGTGTCACGCCCTCGCGTTTTGCAAGCGCCCGCAGCACATCGCGCACTGAGGTGATGTCCGCGATGCAGGCGATGGAGGATTTGGCGCGATGTTCAGACCGAACGGCCTGATCATCCGATAAAAACTGTACGCCGTAGATATTTTTTGAAGCAAATTTTCGCCCCAATGGCTTGAGCAGCGGATGTAGGCCGAACAGAGCAGGATTGATGATCGTCAGCCGCGGGCGAATGGTTTCCCCCGGCAGCGTGGCGTGCATGACGCGCAGTGCATGCGGCTTTTGCGTCAAAAGCGTTGCGGCCACATAGGCAGCCGGGTGATCTCCGAGGACGAGGATGTCGGCCGCCGCGGGTGCCTTTGCCATGGGTGAGAACCGGATGATAGGCGAATATTGTCCGTATCGCGAAATAACCCACGGCGGAGTGCGTTGCGATTTATAGGGTATTGCCGACAAAATTGAGGCTTATTCAAATGAAAGTTGTTCGCAACCCCGGGCGGACAAAAGGGTATATCAGGCAGGAGCCGTTTTCGCATGGGCATTGAGAACATCAAGCATTGGCAGTGGGTGATCATTGGATTGCTGCTCGGCATTGGCGTGGGTTTTGTACGGTATTCGTGGCGCGGTGCGATCGACGACAGCAACCAGCACGATGAATGGGCGCAGGCAAATGTGGAGTACCTGCTGAGTCGCAAATACAGCGACAAGATAGTTAAGGGAGACGACCTGCATTACGCGCGCGATCTGGTCGTGCGCTTGAATGCCAAAGGCCAGCTCGTTCTTTCAGGAATGGCACCCAGTGACTACAGCCGAAACGATTCACCGCCGGGAAGCCCAACCTACAAGTCGATCGAAGAATCGTTCAAGGACGGCGGCGGAAGCCCGAAAATGAAGGCGTTTCAATTCGTGACACCAAGTCCATATGCGCCGCTGACAAATCCCAGAATTGCAAAGCAGGGCAAAGGCGATCCGTCGCGCGATCCTCCAGCTGTGCTGGAATGGAGGAAGGCGCAGTACAACGCGGCCATGAAACCCGTCGAGCCCGGATACCCGAACATCATCGAATATCTGAAACATTTACAGAAGGATGATCCAACCCTTCACTTCACCGTTGACCGAATGGGCAGTCCAAAAGTGGCCGCTGCGGTGTGGGGATCGGCAACCTTTCTCATCGTCGGCGGAATCTGGCCATTCGTTGCGAATCTGCTGATCGGCGCAGGATTCGGCCGGCCGCCTCGCGAGGAGGATGAATACGATCTCAGCCGCTTCAAAGGCGGCAAGGAACCTGAGAAGGCTGCGAAGAAGGGCGCGACCGCCGCCGACATGGCCGCCCTGAAGCGAATGGAGGAGGAGCTGGAGGCAAAACTCTTGAAGGACGCCAAACCTCGCGCAGCGGCCGAAGCCAAACCGGCGCCAGGGGATGCCACGGTTCGCCAACTCATCGGCGGCGCGGCGGCCGAGGAAATCAACAAGCAAACAGCGGCCGAAGCCAAGGCGTTCG
>JBBQCK010000520.1:0-2628 GCA_038318605.1 Tepidisphaerales bacterium
GGTCCGTTGCCCTGCAGATCCTCGGCGGGGCTTCCATTCGAGCAAAAACGAAGGGGCAGGGCAGGGGTGGCGGCATCGACATTCGGGTTGATCGCGCGCTGACGATTGACGGCCGGGGCGTTGATGATGGTGAGAACCCGACCGGAATCCTCCTCGACAACGGCCCGGATGGCCGCGGCGCCGGCGACCTTCTTCTTGATGCCAAGGCGGTTCGGCTGTTCAACGGCGGCGTGATCGGCGCAAGCACGCAGGGCATAGGCAACGCCGGGAACCTGACGATCACCACGCGCGATCTGTTGATTGATGGCCTGCGAAATACGGCTCGCGGCAACGCGGTTGCAACGGGCATCTTCGCCGAGTCCACCGACGAGGCGGCCGGAGCCGCCGGCGTCATCAACATCACGGCGACCCGGCAGGCGGATATCCGCGATGGTGGACAGATCACCACCACTTCCAGAGGTGACGGAACCGGTGGCCACATCGCGCTCGTGGCAACCCGACTCCTCCTAGACGGGACCAACGGCGATCAGGTTGACACCGCCGTCAAGGCGATCAACCACGACAGCCTGAGCGGCGGCAGCGTCGAAATCAACGCTGCTGATCGCGCACGGATACGCGGTGGTGCGGCGATCTTTGGCGGGACCGACGGCAAAGGCCCCGGCAGTTCTGTCAAGTTCACCGGCGGCATCCTCAGCATTGAAGGCGGTCGGGGAGAAATTGACGCAGTCTCCAGTTCAACATCGGCCATTAACGGCGGTATCGCGGGCGAAATATTCATACATGCGGCCGACCTCGTGCGACTGGCACATGGTGGCCGAATCGGCGCTAGGACCACTGGCGGCGGCGATGGGGGGAATATCCGGATCGAGGGCGACGTGGTGCGAATCGACGGCGGGGGCGATGGTCGCTTGGTAGGTTTCGACCCAAGGGGTAACACTGCTGCAAACGAGATATTTGATACGGGCATCTTTGCGGACTCCTCCGACAACAATGCCACTGGGCGCGCTGGTAACATCAATATTGTGGTCGATAAAGCGATTTCTGTCCGATCTGCGGGAGTCTCCACCTCTTCACTGAGCGATGGAGGAACGATCACCTTTAAGGCCGGCTCGTCGATTACGATTTTCGAGTCAATCGTGAAGGCAGATGCCTTGGGAAGCGGTGGATTCGTTACGCTCGATCCTCCTGTCATCACGTTCAATCACAGCTTTATCGATGCATTATCAGTGGGCAAGCCGGTTGATGTCACCGTGGATGCGAATGCGCTATTCAAAAGTGATGATACGGTGATTCGTGGCGGGCAAGTGTCGGAGCCACCGCCTGCCGATATCGTGGGAAGCTTGCTGGCACCCCCGGAGCTACTTCTGTCACGCAATGTTGGATTGCTAGATTCGTGCCCAAAGCGCGCATTCTCTTCGGCGAGCACGTTCCTTGTCGTAGGCCGCGCAGGTGTAAGTCCAACGCCCGGCGGATTTGCAGGATCAATTTCGTTGCAAGTATTGGAGAATCCGTCACGACGGTAGTGAAGCGCGAGTTCCGCATTAAAAGCGCAGATCAATAGCGACCTAAGGGTTTTTTTGAGACGGGCAGTTGCTGCTTGCGAAAGTGTTCGCTGCGCACAATTCGCACCTACAGCCCGCACGCCAGAGGATTGAACAGACTCGCGGGAATCTCGCCGTTTTCGTGGCGGCGAACTTCGACGTGGAAGTCGAAGAAGAGGATCGGCGTCCTGCCGCCATGGCGATTGTCGTTCCATGTAATCATTCTCGCGCTGCCGTTGGCCGAACCGGCTGCTTTGAACATGGTGTGCGCGTCGCCTTGGATGTCGAAGAAGCTGATGTTATTGGTGAGCATCGCCGAGCGCGAGACTTCCACGATGTATGCGATGTTGGCGGCGGGCCTTGGCAGGCTGGTGATTTTGATGAAATCCCCGGCGGCGCCCTTTGCCGGATAGCCCCACGCACCTTCAATAATCGTGCTGTTGTTCGCGCAGTAATGCAGGCATGTGTCTGCAAATTCAGTCACTGCCGGACAGTGATACAGCTTTTCGTTGCGAAGAAACTCCTCTACGGTTGGCTTGTCCTTGACCTCTGTCGCGGTTAACTCCCGATTGAACAGGTGTTTGGAATAGACCAGCGGCCAGAAGTTTTCTTTGGCATCGTAGTCATCGCGCGGAACAAAGTTCTTATTGTCCAGCGCATAAACCGCAGCCGCCTGGCCTATCGATCGCAGATTTGCGGCGCACGCTGTCAGCAGCGCCTGCTGGCGCGCTCGCTGCAACGCGGGAAGCAGAATGCCAAGGAGCACGGCGATGATGCCCACCACCACAAGCAGCTCGACCAGAGTGAATGCCCGCGCGCGACGGCCGAAACTGACGGATTGATCGTGCATATGTAAACCTGCAAGAGAAATGCCCATCGCCGCCAACCGAAGCGTACCGACGTGCTGATGGCCGGACTATATCGCTCAATCCCCCGTCCGGCCCTGCGAAATTGCGCATAAAAACTTCTATTTTACGCAAAACGGCACTCAATCCGCAGTGGTTTAGTGGGGCGACAGGCCCGCGTCGGATCGCTATATCTATTGCGGAAGTTCATTTTTTGAGGGTTTACCAAATGTCCAATGATC
>JBBQCK010000521.1:0-2612 GCA_038318605.1 Tepidisphaerales bacterium
CATTTTAGTGATGCGCCCATCATCGAAATCAGCGGCCGGGCATATCCGGTTGAAATGCGCTACCGCCCCCCTGAAACAAAAGACGTCAACGCTGATCCGCCCGACCCGGTCGAAACAGTCGTCGGCGCCGTGGATGAAGCGCGTCGCGGTGGTCCGGGCGACATGCTGATTTTTCTCGCCGGCGAGCGTGAAATCCGGGAAACCGCCGACGCCCTGCGTAAGCGGCAGTATGCCGGTACCGAGATTCTGCCACTGTACGCGCGGCTGGCATCCGAAGAGCAGCAGCGCATCTTTGGACCGCATGCCAATCAGCGCATCGTGCTGGCGACCAACGTCGCCGAAACCTCGTTGACCGTGCCGGGCATACGCTATGTCATCGACCCGGGGCTGGCGCGGATCAGTCGCTATTCGGCCCGCAACAAGGTCCAGCGCCTGCCCATCGAGCCGATCAGCCGCGCCAGCGCCGACCAACGAAAGGGGCGCTGCGGCCGGGTCGGGCCGGGCATCTGCATTCGCCTCTACGCCGAAAGTGATTTCAATGCGCGTCCGGAATTCACCGAGCCGGAAATTCTGCGCACCAATCTCGCCAGCGTAATCCTTCAGATGAAATCGCTTCGGCTCGGCGGCGTCGAGGAATTTCCGTTCATGGAGCCCCCCGATTACCGCCAGATTCGCGATGCCTACCAGACGCTTCACGAGTTGGGCGCCACCGATGAAAACAACGAGCTAACGGAATTGGGAAATAAAATCGCCCGGCTGCCGATCGATCCGCGGCTTGGCCGGATGATTCTGGCGGCCGTTGACGAAGGCTGTCTGCGCGAGGTCACGATCATCGCCGCCGCCCTGAGTGTGCAGGATCCGCGCGATCGCCCGATGGACAATGCGGAGGCCGCGGACGCCGCACATGCAACATTCCGCGATGAGCACAGCGATTTTCTTTCGTATCTGCACCTGTGGCAATGGTTCACGCAGCAATCACGACAACTCGGCCAAAGCGCGATGCGGCGGCTCTGCAAATCGAGCTTTCTTTCATATGTACGGCTGCGTGAATGGCATGATGTGCATCAGCAACTGCTGGCGATGACCACCGACATGGGCCTGGTCACGGGATCAAAACAATCTTTCCGTAGGAACCCGGCGCCATCACGGCATCGTGGGCCTGCGCGGCATCGCGCAGCGCGAAACGCTTACCAATCACCGGGCGCAGCGACTGATTTTCCAGCCCCGCCACAATCGCCGCATGGATCAGCGCCAGCTCCGCATCATCCGCATGCATGAGCGACATGCCGCGGATGTCGCTGTCTTTGCCCATCGTGTCGCGCGGATTGATCTGCACCGGCCCGCGGCTGCCCACCACAACCACACGCCCGCGCTTTGCCAGAATGCCAAGATCCTTGCCGAGATTTACGTTGGAAAGCATTTCGATCACCACATCAACACCCCGGCCGGCGGTGAGCGATGCGATCTCCTCGAGATAATTCTCGCGGGTATGGTCGAGCACATGGTGCGCCCCCTCGTCGAGCACCAGCTTTCGACCGGCCTCTGTGCCGGCCGTTCCGATAACGACCATCCCGGCCGCGCGGGCAAATTGCACCGTCGCCGACCCGACGCCCCCGCTGGCGCCATGCACCAGCACCGTCTCGCCCGGCCGCGCGCCGCCGCGAATGAACAGTGCGCGATAGGCCGTTCCGTAAGGCACACCGATGGCCGCCCCCTCTTCAAAGCCGATCTTCTCGGGCAGGCGATGCACCTGCTGAGCCTTGCAGAGAATCTTCTGGGCATAACAGCCGCCGAGAGCGCCGTAAATATAAACGCGATCCCCCCTCTTGATCCCAACTACGCCCGCTCCCACCGCCTCGACGACACCGGCCGCATCTGACCCCGGCGTAAACGGAAATGTTTTGGGTCCATAAATCCCCGCGCGGATATAGGTATCGACCGGATTCACCCCAATGGCCCGCGCCGTCACCACTACTTCGCCTGCCCCCGGCGATGGATCATCCATCGCCTCATATTTCAAAACCGAAGGCTCGCCGAATTGATGGATGCGGATGGCGTTCATTTGAAATCCCGCGATCGGATTTTGAATGGCTGATGGCTAATGCAGCGGCGCACCATTCAAGGCAGCCATTCAATCACCGCCCGGGCGTACGGCACATCGCTGACATCCGTCACGCCGCGCATCGTTCGGGAGTCGTAGCCGAATGTGAATTCCTGCCCGAACGCATAGCCCGCACCGATTGAGATCGACAGCTTGGGCATCGGCTCGAATCGAAAGCCAGCCTCGACGCGCTTCTGATCGAGAAACAGCCGACGCGTCGAGGATTGTCCATCGAGGTGAAAGCCACTCAGGCTGCGCTCAAACGCTCCGTAGACCTGAAACTTTTCGCTGATTTTGTAAACGCCGCGGCCCTGGAGGTTGTCGGGCACTGAATATTCCAGATCGAACCGCAACTCCGGGCGCGGGCGCCACGTCACGGCGCTATACGGCAGCCCCGCGACATAGCTGACCTCCTCGTTGAACTTGCCGGTGTACTCGACCGATGGCAGCGGAAGGTCCGGCATGAATGAACGATTGCCGTCGTAATCGAGCGCGAATACCAAATTATCAC
>JBBQCK010000522.1:0-2607 GCA_038318605.1 Tepidisphaerales bacterium
CGACAAATCGCGCATGGCATCCGAAGCGGAACAGGCGCGCAGCGCGTTGGACTCAACGATCCACGACTTTGAAGGCAGCCTCAATCAGGCGCGCACTTCCCTTCAGGGCAATCCGAAGCTTCGGGCGTATCTCGACGCGGCGTCATCATTGCAGGAGTTCAATCGCCGGCTTTCGACGACGCTTATTCAAAATCAGCAGTCGGTGCGCGAACAGCTTGCCAACCTCCAGACAACGCTCAATCGCATGAACGAAGCTCGCCGCGAAGAGCTGTGGGCCGGGGACGATGAATTGAAGGCGCTGGCCGTCGCCCGTGCTATGGGGGAGCGTGAGTTGAACGCTGCAAAGGCCGTGGCCGAAAATATTGAGGGCGGCGCGGAGAAGGTGCGATTTCAGCAGCAGAAGCTGGACGACATCGATGCGCGCGTGAAAATTCGCCGGCAGACCGTCGGCGATGACAAGGTTTACACGGAGGCGGCGCGCGGGCTGAAGGAGGTCATTGGTTCAATGCAGGCAAAGTTCGACGCCGACCGACGAGAAATCGACCAGATGGCCGGGGATCTGGATAGGAGGCTTGCGGAGGCGCAGCCGGCGGTCGATGAATTAACGGCCCAGCAGCACGACGCGGCGCGGCAGCTTCAGCAGCGCATGGAGGCAATGAATTCCGCCCGCGCCAAGTACGCCGAAGTTGCCACCGAAAACGCCGCGCCGTCATCCGATGCTAAAACGCGCACCGCAATCGACGATCTGCAACATCGCATTGCCGATCGCCGCAAGACGCTCGATGACGCCCGCGCGGTGAATCTGAGCCGTCAACAATTGGAGGAAGTCGCCGCCGCCGAGGCGGAAGTTGCCGCCGCGAAACAAAAGGAGGTCGAGGCGCAGGCGGCCTGGACGCAGAAAAACGCCGAGATTGCACGCGCCGAGCGGGAAAAACTTCAGGAAGAAGCCAATCGCGGACAATTGGAAACGCGGCAGAAGGCGATGATGGCGATGCATAATCGCGTCGATCGATTGTTCGCCGATCTTGCGGAGCGCAAGGCGGCGCAGACCCGCATGGTGATCGCCGACACTGCCGAGCCGATGGTCGCCGTGGATGCCACCGCCGATCGCCGATTGACGATTGCGGGCGGAGCGGCTGTCGCGGTGGCTCTGCTGTTCATCGGGATCATCGTCATTCTTCTGCCGCACGCCGCGCCCGAGCCGCCGTTGGCGATGCAGGCGGATGCGCTGTTTGAGGAGCAGGGTGAATCACTCGATGAGGCGATGGATGATCCCGATGCACCCGAGTTCGGCGCAGAAGTGCAGGCGTACCCGCCAGCGGATGCAGAAGATCAGCCCGATCGGCGCACGGCCGGCCCACAGCGCGCCGAAGAGCCCCAGCCAACACACGGGCGCTCGCGGCCGCAGGTGTTTTTTTAGACCTCCCGCGCGCGGGCGTTTATCCGGTGAAACGGAACCAGTTTATATTGGCGACATAGCCCGCAGCAGAGCTTGAATAAAACACAAGCTTGATAGTTTGCCTGCCCTTGGTCAGGGATACATTCCCCTCGTTCTGCGTCGCCCGGGTTTGATAGCCGCCGGTCGCTTGCATCGTGAGCGTGCCGGTCAGGGGACTGCCGTCGATCTCAAAGTGAAACGTTCCGCCACCAACAGATGCGGCGGCGCGAATATCGAGGCGATAGTTCGCCGTGCGATCGACATCGAACTTTGACGATCCTGCCGCATCGCGATGATCCGCGCATCAGGGGCTAGTCCCTGAAAGCGTTTCGAGCCGACGATATGTGCATCTTTCCATCATATTCCAACGTGCGCGGCGAGGTCATCGCTTTGCCTTTGATTTATGAAATCGCGATGGATGCTGTTGCATCGCAATCGGGAGGTCGGGGGGATTATGCGGCCAGTTTGATCCAATTGAGATTGCCGACAAATCCCAAATCGCCGGGCTGGTCGAAGGCGATGCGGATATGATGTACGCCGGCCTTGAGATACGCGACACCGGCGCGGATCGTCTGCCAGCTTTGAAAGCCGCCGGTATCCTGAACGCGCACCGGGCCGCTGACGTCGTCGTCGTCGATCTCGATGTGCAGCAGCCCGCCCACGCCGTAGCTGCTCATGCGCAGGTCAATTCCATAGGCGCCATCCTTTGGAACACTGACGGTGTAGTCGAGCCATTCGGATTCGCGAATCCAGCCGACGTTGTATCCGCCGCCTTCGTCCAGCGTGTGTTGCACATCCACCGAATCGAACGGCCGGTAGGTGTTTCCCGCGTTGCCGTTGTCGATGTCGTTGTAACCGACTCCTGGACCTCCGGTACCGAAATCCTCGGCTTGGATCAGATTGCCGGCCGCGCCCGGCGTCTTGAGGGAAACGAGTTTGAAATAGTTGATGTAACCCGCGAATCCGGCGTCGGCGGTGGCGCCGGCGTCGGTATTTTGGGCGGCATCGGTCGCCAGCGAAAACCGCAACGTATGCCGGCCGGCCATCAACCAGATCGTCTTCGAGCGAGAAAGCGTCTTCCACGAGTCTGCCGCGCCCGCATCAGCGCTGCCGGCACGAAGGCGCGTCACCCAGTTTACTCCGGGCGCGAGGATCGAGCCGTCATCACC
>JBBQCK010000523.1:0-2589 GCA_038318605.1 Tepidisphaerales bacterium
GGTGGGGGTTACCAGTCGGCCGGAAGAAGCACGCTGTCGTTTCCATCCACGGGGGATGCGACAATGGCGTGTGATCCGCTCGTATATATGTTGTCCCCGTCAACGCCGCAAAGCGGGTTTTGCTCCCATTGCACGTGTGAGTCGCCGAACAGCACGTTTTGTCCTTCCTTCTCGTGGTTCGGACTGTTCGCTGACTTCATCGCCTCTGACGGTGCGCCCGCATAGGCCGCCAGCGCATCGTCACCGGGCCGCGTATTGCCGGGGTTTGCGTCGGCGGCGATCGCCAGTCCCGCCGGGCATCGTGCTGCCAGTCGATAGCCCGCCGCTGCCGCCAGGCCGCTCGGGTAGGCATTGGCGTAGCTGTAGCCGAGATTAAGCTTCCAGTCGCTGAAGTTGGCGTGCGCCAACACATCCCCCTGCTGCGGTACATACGCTCGCACGTCGTTGTATGGACAGATCACCACCGCGGGATCGGCGCGGGTCGCGCGAATCAGCAAATACAATCCGGCCGTGGTGTCGTTGGGTGATGGCCCGCCCACCGCGAACGGATCGCCTGCCGCCGCCCCGGTGCCCGCAACGAGCGGCGCATCTGCAACATATCGAGTGCGCGGATATTCTCCCGCATTGTCGCCGGCATAAATCGCCAGAAGTTCACCGATCTGATGCAGATTCCCCTGGCATCGCGCGCGATATCCGCGATGCCGCACGGTTTCGATCACCGGCAGCAGTATCGCCAGCAGCACGGCAATAATTCCGATCGCCACCAGCAATTCGAGCAAGGTAAATGCGCTGCGCCTCATGGTTCCATCCTGGCCTGCCGCCAGATTCGCGACGTCGTCGATCATGCCAGATTTACCATCCCGCGCACATCCTGTTGCCCGGCTTCGATGCGGGTGGGAAGAATAATATAGAACGTCGCCCCCTCACCCGGCACGCTTTCAACGCCGACCAAGCCGCCGAGAAGCTTTGTCAGTTCGCGGCTGATTGCCAGGCCCAGGCCAGTTCCGCCATGCTGTCGGGTCACGCTGCCGTCGATCTGCCGGAACTTTTCAAAGATGACCCCCTGCTGTTCCGCGCTGATGCCGGGTCCATGATCGGTCACGGCGATGCGCACACGCGCTTCCTCCTGCTGGGGATCGACATACCGTGCCGCACGCAGATCGATCCTGCCGCCCTCCGGCGAAAACTTGATCGCGTTGGACAAAAAGTTGTACAAAATCTGCTGCAATTTGGCCGGGTCGGTCCACAATATCGGCACATCACTCGCCACCTGATCGACAACCTCCACGCGCTTCTTCTCCGCCAGCGGCTTCAAAATGCTCGACAACCCCTCGAACAGATCCGGCAGACTCAGCGGCTCCGATCGCACCTCCATGCGCCCGGCCTCGATCTTGGCCAGGTCCAGCAGATCGTTAATCAGCTCCAGAAGGTTTTTTCCGCTGCTCAGGATGTTCTGCACATATCGATTCGTTCGCGCGTCGGTCCCGCCGCTGTCGCGAAGCAGTTCCGCGAAGCCCAATATTGAATTGAGCGGCGTGCGCAGCTCGTGGCTGACGTTGGCGAGAAACTCACTCTTGAGACGGTTGCTCTCATAAAGCGCCACATTGCTCTCGGCCATCTCGCCCAGTTTCAATCCCAACCCCTGGTTGATCGCCCGCAACTGCTCCTCCCCCTGCTTCAGATTCGTAAGCATTCGATTGAATGTCTCGCTGAGCACCTGAAATTCATCCCCCGTGCTGATGTCGGCGCGGATGTCGAGATTCCCCTTGCTGACCTTCTCTGCCGTTTCCTGCAAAACGCGCACAGGCTGCAGAATGAGACGTGTGGTGATCAGATAAAAGACCACAATCGCAAGTGTCCCCGCCAGCAGACCGGCCGTCAGGATGAAAATGCGATTGAGCAAAACCTCGTTGTTCTCAACCTGCGATGGAACTTCGATGCTGACCATCCCCAGAAGCGGTCCCGGCCGGGTGGACGCCCCGCCGGCCGGGCGCGGCGAGGCGCCGCCCACGCCATCAGCGCCACCCGCGCCATCAGCGCCACCCGCGCCGCGCATCTCTCCGCCGCCGCCTGCCTGCATCGTGGACGGCGCTGTTTCGCCAAGGGGCAGATCGCCTGAATGGCAATTCAAGCACGATGCCTCGGCGTAAAGCGCCCGCGCATATCGAAACGTCGTTTCCCCCGACTGCCGATTGCGATAGGTACGAAAATAGACCTGCGAATCAGGCCGGTCAGTCAGGAACTTCATCGCCCGCCATTCGAATCGTTCGAGTTTGCCATCGGCACCATTGCCATTGCCTCCCTCTGGATCGCTCATCTCAGACTGATGCGATTTGATCAGAATCAACTTCGGCGGCACCAGCGCCCTGCCTTCGATCTGCCATGGCATCGTCGTGGACAAAATCCGCTCAACGCTGCGAGTGGTCGGCCGGGTCGTGCCAATGGGCGAAGTGGTCGGCGCCGGCCTGTCGTTAAAAAGCAGGCCGGGGATGCTTCGTTCGATCGGCTCAGCCGGGAAGACGTCGCCCCCCTGCCGTTCGGCCGCGCGGGCAGTGGTGCGTCGGGCCTCCGCCAGTGCCATCTGGCGTA
>JBBQCK010000524.1:0-2545 GCA_038318605.1 Tepidisphaerales bacterium
TGTCGGCCAGCCGGCGCAGGTTGGATGAATGGAACTGTCCGGAAATCAACGCCGCGGCAGCCTTGTCATCGCCGCTCCAAGCCGAAGCCAGCGTCATGACCAATCAAAGCGCCGCCCTCAACGCTGAGGGTGAACCGATTATCAGACGCGCGAATGGCTTTGTCGCGGATGGGCTGTATTCAATATGCGCCGCCGAACCGGTTCACAAGCAGAGTGAATGTTCAACTCAGACCCAATTCCAACAGCGCGGCTTCGGACATGCGATCGCGCGTCCAGGGCGGATCCCACACCAGCTCGACAGTTGCACTTCTAACTTCGGGGATGTTCTCGATGTGGTTCTCGACCATCGGCGGCAGGGTACCCGCCACCGGGCAGGCCGGCGCGGTCAACGTCATTTTCACATGCACCGAGTCATCCTCGCGCACGTCGATGGCGTAAATCAACCCCAGGTCATACAAATTGACCGGGATTTCGGGGTCATAAATCGTTCGAATGACTTCGACGACCTTGCCGTGGATTTCCCGCTGACGGGCCGCAAGATTCGGATCGTCGATCGATTGAAATGTATCGGTCTCGGCGATCGACGGTTTTTGCTGAGCGCTCGCGGCTTCACGATCGTTTTGGAATGCCTGGCGCAGCGCCTCGATCTTTCCGGAGGCATCAACCACCGACAGTTGTTTGCGCGATGCGGGATATTTGTAGGACTCGGATTCGCTCATCGGATTCGCCACAAGCAATTATAGCGCCAAATAGCGGTGGAGTGGAGCTGTAACGGGCATTCGCGCCTGAAGTTGGGGAATCAGAGTCGGGCGCGCCGCAAATCGAGTGTAAAGGGATACTCTGCGTTGCGTTCTTCCGGCGGCGCGGCCATTGGGCCGGGCGTGTGGCCCTGCGCGAAGAATCTGGCCGCGCGGCGGGATTCGGCCTCCATCGCGTTTACTGGAAACGTCGCGTAATTTCGGCCGCCGGGATGGGCGACGTGATAGGTGCAGCCGCCGATGCTGCGGCCGTTCCATGAATCCACGATGTCAAAGGTCAGCGGAGTATCCACCGGAATCGTCGGGTGCATACAGTGCGGCGGTTGCCACGCGCGAAAGCGCACGCCAGCGATTTGCTGTCCCAATACTCCGGTCGATTGCAGAGGCAGACGCCGGCCGTTGACGGCCGCGATATGCCGGCCTTCGATCATGCCATCCACCTTCACCTGAAGGCGTTCGAGCGATGAATCGACATCGCGCGCGGTTCCGCCGGCGGCCGACGTTTCGCCCAGAGTGATCCACGGCTCGATCGCGTTGCGCAGTTCGAGCGTGATCCCGCCGACCTCGACGCGCCCGGCCAAAGGAAAACGAAATTCGACATGTGCTGCGAACCAATCCGGCTCGATCGCATATCCGGCATTTTGAAGTTGCGAGATCACATCCGCGAGATCTTCCGCGATGAAATGCGGAAGCAGCCAGCGGTCGTGAAGCTGCGTTCCCCAGCGAATCGGGCGCTGGGTGTAAGGGGCGCGCCAGAACCATGAGATCAGGGCGCGCAGCAAAAGCTGCTGCGTCAGGCTCATGCGCTGATGCGGCGGCATTTCAAATCCACGAAACTCGACAAGTCCGAGCCGCCCCGCGCCCCCTTCGGGCGTAAACAGTTTGTCGATGCAAAATTCCGCGCGGTGGGTGTTGCCTGTGAGGTCGGCCAGCAGGTTGCGGAAAATTCGATCGACCAGCCAGGGGGGCGTCGTACCGCGCGTCTGCGTCTGGCGATCCAATTCGTCAAAGGCGATCTCAAGCTCGTAGACAGCGTCGGTGCGCGCCTCGTCCACGCGCGGCGCCTGGCTGGTAGGGCCGATGAAAAGCCCGGAAAACAGGTACGACAGGCTTGGATGGTTCAGCCAGAATCCGATCAGGCTTTTGAGCAGATCCGGGCGTCGGAGGAACGGTGAATCGGCCGGCGTGGCGGCGCCGACCACGATATGATTTCCGCCGCCGGTGCCGGAATGCCGCCCATCGAGCATGAATTTTTCGGTTCCCAGCCGAACGGTGCGTGCGTCGTCGTAGAGCGTCGAAGTGATGGCGCACAGTTCGGACCAACTCGACGCCGGCTGGGTGTTGACCTCGAGCACACCGGGGTCGGGCGTGACCTTCAGCACACAAAGACGCGGGTCGTGCGGCGGAGGATCCCCCTCGACCGCGACCGGTAATTCGAGAAGAGCGGCCGTGTCTTCGATTGCCGCGACAAGCTCAAGATAATCCTCAACTGCGCCGACCGGGGGCATGAACACATGCACGCTTCCATCGCGCGGTTCGACCGTCAGCGCGGTACGCACGACCCAGCCGGCGGATTCGTCCATCGCCGGCATTTTGTCGGCCGGGCTTTGGAATTGGCTCTGTGCGATTGCCGGATCGCCGGCGCCGGAAGAACTCGCTACGCCGCGCATCTGTTCGCGCCGGCGCTGTCGCCGACCGAACACCGGTAACGGCCCGCGCGCATCAGTCGGGTCCACGGGATGTATGTACGGATAGTCCTCCTCTGCCACCCAGGGCAGGGAAGCAAG
>JBBQCK010000525.1:0-2544 GCA_038318605.1 Tepidisphaerales bacterium
AATTATACAACCTGAACAATTTCGACTTCCGTGATGTCGCGGGGGTTGAAGTCGATTCTTTCCTCGAACGCGCCGGCGGGGCAGCTTCTGGCCAATGCGATGACCCAACCTTCTTCGACGACGACCTCATCTAACACCCGCCCATCGGCGAGCGTCAGGCGCAGAATGGAGACATACTTACGCTTCGGCACACCCTGTTTAACGAGCCACTGGCGCCACGCATCGGGCAGAGGCTTCGCCAATCGGTTTCGTATGGCGCCTCGGCTCATGGCGCGGTGATCCCGCAGGCGGTATCAGGCTGGTTCACCTCGTCGGCCGCATCTTCTGCCGGCCAGATTCCCGGGCCATCCGCGCAGTACCATCGATCCAGCGCCTCGTTCCACTGTCGAAGCGATTGAATTTCGATGAATGCCTTCTTCACCGAGTGCGATTCGGGGTGGAAGCGCGAGTATTTGATGCCTTGTTTGCGCATGCGTCGGCCGGCCAGAGCTTCGCCGTGGATTTCCATCGCGCCGGCAAAATGTTCGCGCAGGGCGTCGCGCTGTGCGTGGATCGTCGGCGGGGCGATCGATTGGCCGTGCAGCAGGGCGGCCGCTTGCTCGAAAATCCAAGGGTTGCCGATGGCGCCGCGGGCGATCCATATCAGATCGACGCCGGAATGCCTGAGCACCTCAACCGCCTGATGCGCGGTAAAGACATCCCCGCTGCCCAGGATGACCCGGTCGGGGTAGCGGCGCTTGACGTCGGCGAGAATTTCCCAGTTGGATCGCCCGAGATATTTCTGCTCGACCGTTCGGCCATGCACCCGCGCGGCGGCATAGCCCATGTCCCAGGCAGCGTCGAGCAGTTGAATCAGTGCATCCGCCGATTCTGGGGCATCATCAAACGCGCGGCGCAGGCTTACAGTCGTCGGAATGTGTGCCGGTACTGCGCGGCGCACCTGCTGCAGAATGGAAACACCGCGTTCGACATCGCGCAGCATGTGGCCGCCCCGGGCCTTGTTTTTGATCTTTTTGACGGGGCACGCGAAGTTGAGATCGATGACGTCATACCCCCGTGACGCGAGAATCCCGGCCGCCGCCGCCAGTTGATCCGCCTCCGCGCCAATCAACTGGCCGGCCACCGGATGATCCTCGTCATTGATGTCAATCGAATTGCGCAGCCCCAGCCCGCCGTTCAGCAAAATGGTATCGAGAAGCGCTTCGGTAACGGCATAAGGACACCCGCGCCGGCGGGCGACATTGCGCATCGCGCGATCCGAATACCCCGCCAGCCCGGCCTGGCAAAAAGGTGAGGCGAGATGGATCGGGCCGATGCCGATCATCGATTCAGATCCTGCGACCAGTCTTTATACCGCACCCGGCGGCGTCCGGCTGGCAAAAGGCGGTTGATCCAGAATTGATTTTTGATTAGCAGATACCCGACGATCGCGCCTCCGAGATGGGCGGCCTCGCCACCGGCGTTTCGGCCATTCGTGAAGACCATGAACGTCGCCAGGCCGACGAGTATCCATGCCAACGTGCGCAGCCGCATCGGGATTGGCGGGAAGAGAAGCATGACCGTCGCATCGGGTGCGATCAGCGCGGCCGCGATTAGAACGCCGAAAACACCGGCCGATGCGCCGATGAGCGGCGTCGCCCAGCCATCGTGCAGCGCGCCGAGCACCATCAGGACGCAATACATCGCCGCCCCCGCCATGCCGCACAGGAGATAGAAAATAAGGTAGCGCCATCGGCCAAGTTGCATCTCAATCAGCGTGCCAAAAAAATAGAGCCCGAGCATGTTGCCCAGCAGGTGATAGAGATTGGCATGCAGGAATTGGAACGTCACAATCCGCCAGAGCTGGAAATGAACGAATGCCGCGACGAAGGAGAAATAGCCGATCTTGAACAACCCCTCCCGGAGGATGGCGTTCAGCACAAAAACGCCAACATTCAACCCGATCAGCCAGGAATTAATCGAAAGCGCGCGAAACTGCGCAAACCCGCCCGGCGGCGGAGCGTTGCGGATATAATCGCGATCGTAGATCCCCATGACAGGAAGGATTGTAGGCGCTGAGCGCACGCAGTGAAATACGCATGAATCAAACTCAGCCTATGTCGGGTTCGCTACGAACGGTCCGCCGCGGCAGTTCTTCAGGTAGTTTAGCGCGGTGACCTGGCCAGTCATTTCCAATTCGCCTCGATAGACCGGATCGTGCCAGCCTTCGATGTCGATTGCGCCGGACCAACCGGCCTGGCGAAGGATGGTAATGACATCCGTCCAATTTGTGTCGCCGAAGCCGGGGTGGCGATGCCAGACCCATTGTTTTCCACCGCGCAGGCCGTGGGTTGCGAGCACGTCATGTGCGATGGTGGCATCCTTGCCGTGAAGATGAAAGACCTTCTTCTCGCTCATCAGTCGGCGCAACTGCGGCAAGGGGTCGATGAGGGATCCCATCTGGTGACAGGGCTCCCACTCAAGTCCGATCGCGCTCGAGGGGACGGCCTCAAACATCATCTCCCACGCGGCGGGAGCGTGGGCGATGTTCATCTTTGCTTTTTG
>JBBQCK010000526.1:0-2540 GCA_038318605.1 Tepidisphaerales bacterium
GGCGGCGGCGGAGGCAGTGGCCCGCGCATTCTACTGCGACAAAAGATTGCATCGGATATTGTGCCGCCACCGCTACCGCCTCCTCCCCCGCCGCCACCTCCACCTCCCCCGCCACCGGTGATTCCGACCGTGCAGGCGAGCCTTGAATTTCAACTTCAATGGTTCGGGCCAAACAATCTTGACCTTGGCGTTGTATCACCGCTTGGCGAGGTTGTGGAAATCAACCCGTCGGCCGATGGCCCGTATCAGGGGAAAGCTGGCAAGCGATTTGTACCCAGCGGCGGCGGCGCTTCGCCGGACGACAATGGGTTTGGCCAGCAGACGACGCACCTGGAGTCGATCGTCTGGCCGACGAGGTTTCCGGCCGGTGTTTATCGATTCGGTGTCAATCCCGTTATTCTTTCCGACCCAACTTCGTTTTTCATTCGGGTGCTCGTCAACGGCAGCGATGCGGCTAATGGACTGGAAGGGAGTTTCGATCCGGCCAATCCACCGCAACCCGGATTCGTGGACTCAACGGTTCTGCTGGACGATTCCACCATTTCGATGATCGTTCCGCAGACGGCGCCGGGAAAGCCGGTCAATGTGTTGATGCGGGCGCAACTACGATCGGGCACCCCAGGTGAACAGCCGACGGTAAAGGCCAGAGGCAAAACGCTTGACGCCGCGAAGAGAACGACGACGCTGAAGCCCAGTGGCGCGCCGGCGGCGGTGAAACCCGCGTCGGCGCGGCGAAAGTCCTGAATCTTTTCTGAACTGATCTGGCGATGACGCTCACCGAACGCCGAGTCCTGACGCGCACGGTGGTGTCGGGCGTGAGCCTTACATTTCTGGTCGCTGCGCTCGACTACGCCTCGCCGACTCTTGAAAAGTATCCGCTGCTGCGTCTCCTGAGCCTGCGTTCGTTGAACACGGGTCTGGCGGATCGGCGCGCGCGCGATTGCCAGTTTTTTGCGCCGCCGCCTTCGACGCAGATTGTGTTGTTGGGTATCGACGACGCCGCGCTCGAGGGTATTGGTCGGTGGCCCTGGGATCGCAGCAAACTTGCGCTGCTGCTGGACGAAATCCATCTCGCCGGGCCAAAGTACATCGCCTTCGACGTGCTTTTTCCCGATCCGCAGAGTCCAACAGTCACAACCAAGCCATCCGGAGGATACACGGTCACCGACAACGACCGCCTCTTCGCTGAGGCCGTGGCCCGCAGTGGCAATGTGCTGCTGCCGATTTCATTTGAATATCAGGCGCGGCAACTCCCGACACCGGCGAACCGGTTTCTGACCGAATTGATTCGCAATGATCTTGAGCAATCGGACGATGCGGTGATCGCGCGTGCCACAGAAAAGGGTTTTGCCCCGACGTCGATGGATATCGCTGGCGCGCGCCACGAGGCAACGGAGCGAAAGCTGCGCGCCCTATTGCATTCCATGCCGGATATATCGCTCAACGAGGCCGCTACAACGCTGATGCCCCTCGCGATGGCCGACTTGCGCTATATCGACAAGACACCCGCCGGGCGGATTTTGCAGGCGCTATACGATCAGGTCAGCGCGGAGATGCGCCTGGAGGACTTTTCGCATGCCACCTCGCCTGATCTGCCGACCGCGGTGGGCGCGACGGAAATGCAGCCACAGATCCCGCAGCTTTGCCGCGCCGCCGGCTCGACAGGCTGCGTTAACTTTTTTCGCGACAGCGACGGTGCGACGCGCGTCATTCCGCTTTGGATCAACTACCGCGGGCGGCTGTATCCGCAGATCGCCCTGGCGCTGGCGTGCAGAATGCTCGACGTGGAAATCTCGGATGTGCGCATTGAACCCGAATGCGTCATCATCCCGGCGAAATCAGGTGAAATCCGTATCCCCGTGCATGAGGTCCGTTCGGATACATTCGGAGTGGCCGGATTTTTCATGGAAATCCCCTATTTTGGCAAGTCGACGGCCAAAAATATGTTCGACTATCCGCAATTCAAAGTGCCGGCGCAGATCATGTCGCTGCAATATATCTGGGGCGCGATCGAGAAACGCGAAGGCATCGTGCGAAACAACCGGCTCATCGACGAAGCATTGCACAAGATCTGGACCAGTGTCGGAAGCAATGTCCAGTTGGAGCGACAGTTTGACAATTTGACGGATCCCGCTGATGCGATCGGCCGCGCGCCGATTGTCAAGCAGACCCTGACGGACATACAGGACTTCGTCACCATGGCGGACCAGATTCCGCCCGCCGAGCGTTCAACTGATGATGTGAGCCTGCTGGCAGCCGCATCCGTGCTGAAATACTCGGTGAAATCCAACACCGAATTAATCGGCAACCTGGCATCACTGCGGCAGACGCTTCGCCAGAACCTGGGCGGCAAGGCGGTGATTTTCGGCTGGCAGGCGACGGGCTACATCGACATGGTTCCCACCCGCATCCATTCGGAATGTCCGGGTTACATGGTCCATGCAACGATCCTCAATGGCATCCTCACCGGCCGGATGTATCGAGTCGCGCCGGAATGGGTGACGCATGCATTCACCATCGCAATGGGACTGCTGGCGATG
>JBBQCK010000527.1:0-2535 GCA_038318605.1 Tepidisphaerales bacterium
CGGCACCATGGTCGATGAGCACGAGAAACGCCGCATTCAGCAGGTGCCGCATCATCTTAACGCATCGCCCCAGGCTCGATCGATTGAGCCGTCCGCCATGCGTCGCCGCGCCATGGATGAGCTGGCAGCGAAGTAGGTAAATGCGCTCCAGCAGTCGATCGAGGATCATCCGCCACTTCTTCTCGACGTACCATGTGCGGGCATCGTATTTTGC
Source organism: Tepidisphaerales bacterium (assembly GCA_038318605.1). Lineage (GTDB taxonomy): Bacteria > Planctomycetota > Phycisphaerae > Tepidisphaerales > Tepidisphaeraceae > JBBQCK01. The sequence goes on from JBBQCK010000527.1 coordinate 215, forward strand.
CTTCTTCGATTTGCTTGCCCGCATGCCGCTGGGTTGTTCCCAGAAATAACTCGAAAGATATTCATCGTCGAGTAGCAACATGATCTGCTCACGTTGCGCGATCAACATCGAAGAAAGGTGGCCGGTGGAGTCGATTGCGATGAGATGATCGACGAAGCGTCCCCACGATCTTCGATCTGGCTCCGGCTCGCGCCGCTGTTCATCCCATTGGCCGTATAGACCATTGAACGCGACCCAGAGGCAGATCAGTGCAATGTCCGGATCGGTGTCGAAATCCGCCTCGCACCGGGCAAGCCAACTGAACGCGCGATGCAGGCGAATACAGATCGGCCGATCTGGGTTTTCCTCCAGCAACGCAAGTTTCTGCGGCCTCCAGCGACGGCGAAGTTGATGCGCGGTAAGAGGCTCGTTCCCCATCGGTGTGATTATCAGCGATGCGAACCTGACCGCAAACAGTTGCTGGTGGGTGGCGCGAAGTGACTGCCCAGCAGCGAAATTGGATACGTCACTGGCGGCCTATTCCCATTCGATGGTTGCAGGCGGTTTTGAGGAGATGTCGTAGACCACCCGGTTCACGCCGCGAACTTCGTTGATGATGCGATTGCTCATCGTCGCCAGAACGTCGAACGGAATCCGCGCCCAGTCGGCTGTCATGAAGTCCTGTCTTTCCACCGCCCGGATCGCAATCACGCTGTCGTAGCTGCGGGCGTCACCCATTACGCCTACTGTGCCGATCGGCAGCAACACCGCGAAGACCTGCGCCGTTTTGCGATACAGGTTATTGGCGACGAGTTCTTCCAGAACGATTTCGTCGGCATCGCGCAGCACCCGCAGGCGTTCCTCGGTTATGTCGCCAATGACGCGCACTGCCAGACCCGGACCGGGAAAAGGATGGCGCCAAACCAGTTCTTCCGGCAGGCCAAGCGTTTCCCCAACCTTGCGCACCTCATCCTTGAACAGCTCGCGGAGTGGCTCGACCAATTCGAAGCCAAGCTCGTCGGGAAGCCCGCCCACGTTGTGATGCAACTTGATGTTGGCGCTGGTGCCGGCGTAGCCGTGGCCCGACTCGATGACGTCGGGATAGAGCGTTCCCTGTGCCAGAAATCGAGCACCCTCGATCCCTTCCGCCTCGCGTTTGAACGCGTCGATGAACTGGCTCCCGATGATTTTTCGCTTTTGCTGTGGATCATCGACGCCTTTCAACGCCGTCAAAAACGGGTCAACTCCGTCGTGTACGCGCAGATCGATCCTGAAGTGATCGCGAAATGTCGTCTCGACAAGCTCTCGCTCGTTTTTTCGCAACAGGCCGTTGTCCACGAAAATGCAAACCAGCTTGTTGCCGATCGCCTTGTGCAGAAGCGCCGCGACCACCGACGAATCCACGCCGCCACTCAATCCGCAGATCACCCGGGCATCGCCGACCTGCTTTTGCACACGGCGCACCGTCTGGTCGATGAAATTCTCCATCGTCCAACGGCCTGCGCAGCGGCAGATTTCGTACAGGAAGTTCTGAAAAATCACCTCGCCGCGCGGGGTGTGCGTCACCTCGGGATGAAACTGCACCCCGTAAAACGGCCGGCTTACATGCCGGGCGGCCGCATAGGGGCAGGTCGGGGTCGTCGCCAATGCTTCAAACTGTTCCGGCAATTCGTGAATCTGATCTCCATGGCTCATCCAAACGGTTGTGTCGTTGGGCATGCCACGCGTCAGCGGATCGGCTCCATTTACATGCAGTTTTGCCCGCCCATATTCGCGCGCCTTTGCCGGCATGACTTTGCCGCCCAGGATGCTCACACCGAGTTGCATACCGTAGCAGATCCCCAGAATCGGCAATCCCAGATCGAAAATTGCAGGATCGCACTTTGGAGCGTTGGGCTCGTATACGCTGCTCGGACCGCCGCTGAGAATAATGCCGCGCGCGTTCATTGCGCGCAGTTGATCGGCGGAAATATCCGGCCGGACAAGCTCGCTGTAAACCCCCTTTTCGCGCACGCGCCGCGCAATGAGCTGCGCGTACTGGCTGCCGAAATCCAGAATGGGAATAACTTCGTCGTGGTGCATCTGGATTAGTTACCCGACACTCAGAGCGAAATCAACGGAGCAGAAATGTCCGCGACTGCGCTTTAGAAGACACTGCGTAATAAAAAAAGCCCGGCGTGGTTAAGCGCCGGGCTCCTGTGTATTTGCAAGCGAACAGGTTTTGAAGGATTGGCCGTTCGCCTGGCGTTGCCGCCGGGCGTTCGCGTGGGTTGACTTTTGCCTTGCGGCAATCGCCATCTCACGCACGAGGCTGTGCTGAATATGGGTGCGCTTCCGTGGAT
>JBBQCK010000528.1:0-2520 GCA_038318605.1 Tepidisphaerales bacterium
CGGCCACTCACCGTGGACATCATCCCATTGAGCCCGGAGTGTGACAAGGAAATTAATTCGATCGTCAAGCGGTAATCGGAAGCCGCGCACGCGACTCGGCTGAAACATCGCCGCGGATTTTTGACTCGCCGGGGAAGGGCGTAGAATCACACCGAATGGCACATGAAACATCGGTGTCTGTTCGGCTGGTGATGAAGTCGATGCTTGCGGCATCGTGGGTGGCTATGGGTTGCGCTGGCGGCGAACATGCCGGGCCGGCCGTGGCGGTGGCGGTCGCGCCGAGCATTTATGCCGCGGATCGGCCGACGACGCAGAATATTGACCGCACCATCCGCTACCTTGCCTCGGACGAGCTTGAAGGGCGCGGCGTGGGGCTACCGGGGCTCGATCAGGCCGCGGCTTTCGTGGCCGGGGCGTTTGATGGCATAGGGCTTTTGCCGCCGGATGGACAGACAGATTACTTTCAGCGATTTGACATCACCCGCCTGAATGGCCCGGCCGATTCGTGCAGGCTGGCGATCGGGGAGCACGACCTGAAGTTGAATACGGATTTTCGGCCGATGAGTTTGTCGGCGGAAAAAGCGTTCGGCGGCGAAATCGTTTTTGCGGGATATGGAGTCACCGATCCGGACCATGGATATGACGACTACGCCGGAATTGATGTGAAGGGGAAGGTGGTTGTTGCTTTGCGGTATGAACCGCGCGACGCGGTCGGGAACAGCCGCATCACTGGCAGCGCGGCGTGGTCGCGGCAGGCGGAGTTTGGCGCCAAGGCACGGGCGGCGGCTCGGCACGGGGCGGTGGGCTTGCTGGTCGTGAATGCAAAGCAGGTGGAGCATGACGAGCTTTTTCCGATCGCATCCAGCTTTATGGGCCAGTCGGCATCGATCCCGGTGCTGCAGGTGAAGCGGGCCGCGATCGACGGGATGTTGACGCGCGGCGATGTTGGGTTGGGTAAACTGCAGGATGAGATCGACCAGAATTTCAAGCCGGCCTCGCAGGCGGTGGCGGGGCTTAAGGTGAACGGGGCGGCGGAGATGTCGCGGCGGATAACGCCGGTGAAAAATGTGGTTGGCGTGCTGGCGGCGGCTGGCGGTCGATCGGATGAGGTGATTGTAATCGGCGCCCACGACGATCATCTCGGTCGCGGGGGCATGGGATCGCGCAGCCCAACGACGAACGCAATTCATAACGGGGCCGACGACAATGCTTCGGGGACGGCGGCGATGATCGAAATCGCCCGGGCGCTGGCGGCCGGCCCGCCGCTTGAGCGAACAATCGTGTTCATCGCATTTACAGGTGAAGAATCAGGCCTTCTGGGGTCGCAATTTTATGTCGAGCACCCCTTGGTTCCGCTTTCGAAGACCGTGGCGATGATCAATCTGGACATGGTCGGCCGGCTTCGCGAAAACCAGCTTATTGTTGGGGGGACGGGTTCATCGAGTGTGTTTGAGCAAATCGTGAATGCCGCCGTGGCTGGCTCGCCGCTGAAAGTGCGTACCGCGTGGAAAGACGGGATCGCGCCGAGCGACAACACCTCGTTTCTGTTGAAACGCGTTCCGACGCTGTTCTTTTTCACGGGCTTGCACAGCGACTATCACCGCCCAACGGATGACGCCGACAAGATCAACCTTGGCGGCGAGGCCGATGTCATCGCGGTGGCGATGAAAGTGGCGCGGGCGCTGTCCGCGGCGGGGAAGATAGACTACATCGCGCCGGCGACGACCGCGCCGGCCGGACGATTTGCAACGTCGGGCAGCGGCGGCGCGAGCCTTGGCGTCATACCGGATTATGGCGGCGAAAGCGTGTCTGGCGTGATTATCAGCGGTGCGGTGCCCGGTTCACCGGCGGAAGCGGCCGGGCTGCGCGATGGGGACGTGTTGATCGCGCTTGGCACGACGAAGATCGAAACGCTTTACGATCTCACGGACGCGCTGGCGGAGGCGAAACCCGGTGTGAAGACGCAGGTGCGCTTCAGGCGCGGAAACATCGAGCAAACAGCCGACGTGACACTCGGGGCGCGCCGTGCGCGAGAGGAATAGCGGACAAAGGCAACCACGGAGAAATCGAACATGGACGACACCACCGGCCGGCTGCGCTGGGGAATCATGGGTACGGGAAACATCGCCCGGCAGTTTTGCGCGGCGATGCGCACAAGTGAATTCGGCGCACTGGCGGCGGTCGGGTCGCGAGCGGTCGGGACGGCACAGGAGTTTGGCAATCGCTACGCGATACCGCGCCACCATGGCAATTATGCGGCGCTGCTGCGCGATGAGACCGTGGATGCAATTTATCTTTCTCTTCCAAATTCGATGCATCTTGAATGGACGCTGCGCGCGATTGAGGCGGGGAAGCATGTGCTCTGCGAAAAGCCTATGGCGATGTGCGAAGCTGATGGGAAGCGAATGTTCGATGCCGCCCGCGCGGCCGGGCGACGGATAATGGAGGCATTTATGTATCAATCTCATCCGTTGACACATGCCGTACTCAATGCGGTGAGAAGCGGGCGGATCGGAAAGG
>JBBQCK010000529.1:0-2518 GCA_038318605.1 Tepidisphaerales bacterium
TCGCCAGATTTTGATATGAATCCGCAGTTTTCGGAGACGTCCTGTTCGTGCCGCTACAATCATAAACCTATAAATATCAAACCTTTAAACGCCCGCCCGTTCCCAGCATGGACTTGTATCGGATGCGGATGGGCCCGACGACGTCATTTAAAAAATTTTCGACCTGCCTCACCGACCGGCCAATAAAAGCGACCGGATTGAGAAGATGGGTAAAGTCGATTGCACGGAATCGATCATCCCCTTTCAATCACTGCAATAAATCGTTTGCCCTGCCATGCTGTTTGACCTGCTCCGCCGCCGCCTGGGAATGCTGTCGGATTGCCTCGTGTAGTTCCTGCCGGTCACCTCCGGCCCGCACCCCCGCCATCAGGATCTCCTCCGTCGCCATAAACGGCAGCTCCTGCATTACCGCAGCCTCAATTGTTTTCGGATAAACGACCAATCCGCGTGACACATTAATGACAATATTCAGACATCCATCGATCGCCAGAAAGGCCTCCGGCACTGTCAGCCGCTTGTTCGATGAGTCATCCAGCGTGCGCTCGAACCACTGCTCGGCCGCCGTCTGGCTGGCCGACTGTGACAGTGCGATGACGAATCGCGCCAGGCCCGTTGCCCGTTCGCAGCGCATCGGATTGCGCTTGTATGCCATCGCCGACGAGCCGACCTGCTCTTGCTCAAACGGCTCCTCCATCTGCTTCATCCCCGCCAAAAGGCGGATGTCGTTGGCAAATTTGTGAACGCTCGTGGCGACGCCCGCCAGCGTTGACAGCACCTGAGCATCGATCTTCCGCGAATAGGTCTGGCCGGTGACGACGTACGACTTTTCAAATCCGAAGGCCGCCGTGACACGCCGATCAAGCTCATCGCACTTGCCGTGATCCCCTTCAAAGAGCGAAAGAAACGACGCCTGCGTGCCGGTGGTCCCCTTAACGCCGCGAAATCGCAGCGTTGCAATCCGATGGTCGACCTCTTCGAGGTCAAGCGCCAGCTCCTGCGCCCAGAGTGTGGCGCGCTTGCCAACGGTGACGAGCTGCGCGGGCTGATAATGCGTATACCCCAGCGTGGGCAGCGCCTTCCATCGCTCGGCAAACGTGCTCAGTGCGTCGATGGCGCTGGCGAGACGGCTTGCCACCAGCCGCAGCCCGTCACGCATGACCAGCAGATCGGCATTATCTACAACAAATTGAGACGTCGCCCCGAGGTGAATGATTCCCTTGGCCGCCGGCGCTGCTTCCTCGAATGTGTGAACGTGCGCCATAACGTCGTGCCGCAGGCGCTTTTCCCAGTCGGCCGCCCGCTCGAAGTCGATATCGTCGAGTTTCCCCTCCATCTGCCTTAGCGCCGCTTCCTCTATGCGCCCAACGCCCAGCGCCTTTTCGTGGCGCGCCAATTCGAGCCAGAGCCGCCGCCACAGGCCAAATTTCTTGCGGGCGGAAAAGAGCGCAATCATTTCCGGGGAGGCGTTTCGCGTCGCCAGAGGGGATTCATAAGTATCGGGGTTCATCTGTTGCTCGATTGTAAGCGCCGTCGCGAGATTTTCGATTCCGCGAGCCATCTGCACAATCGCGCCCATGGTGCAATGCCTTGCGACTGGAGGAACATCGGGCGCGCTTGGCCCGGCTCTTGCTTTGACCACGGCGTTTCTGTGGACCATTTCGGCGCTCTGCTGGGCGTCGGCCGGGCGGCGCATCGGTTCCTTGCGGGTGAACCTGCTTCGATTGATTTTGGCGCCGCTGATGCTGCTGGCGCTGCTGCCCGTATACGCGTTGTGGTTGGGCCATTGGCCGGCCATGTTGAGCCGCGAACAGTTTTTCTGGGTGGCGCTCTCGGGGATACCCGGCATCGTCATCGGCGATGCGCTTTATTTCGAGGCGATCGTGCTTCTGGGCGCACGGCGTGCGGTCCAGATCAACACCCTGGCGCCGGTGGCCGCGCTGATCGCGGGATGGCTCTGGCTCGGCGAAACGCTCAAGCCGATCTCCATGTGGGGCGCAGCGCTCGTGCTGGCGTCGGTGGCGTATCTCGCGTGGATCGAGCGGCGGCCCGGCCGCGCGTCGCAGGACGCCGCTGCAAGGCAACCTGGCGAGCCTTCGCATCTTTCACTGCTCGGGCTGTTCTGTGCCGTCGCGGCCGCCACCGGAATCGGCCTTGGCACGGTCGTCGCCCGGCGGGCCTACAGCGCGCCGCTCGTGAACGGTCGGCCGCTCGATTCCTATCTGGCGGCCACGATTCGCGTGGTCGCGGCGTCGCTGATGTTCTGGATCTATCCGCTCGTGCGATTCCGCGCCGCGGCACTCAAAATCCCGCTCGCCTTGGGCGATCGAATCGTTCGCTCGCGATTGCTCCTGGGCACCGCTGTCGGCCCGGTCATTGGCATGGTGACCTACCTCGTCGCCATCGAGCACGCCCCGGCCGGGCTCGTGGCAACATTGGTCGCCATGTCCCCCGTCTTCCTGCTGCCGATTGTTGTAATGCGCTATCGACTGCGATTCACCGCCGATGTCTATGTCGCCAC
>JBBQCK010000530.1:0-2513 GCA_038318605.1 Tepidisphaerales bacterium
AAAGATCGTCGATACTCCTCGAACGACCGCACCTGATAGACAAGCTGTCGCTCCGATGCAATGAGCGGCTCCAGATTCACCATCCCGGCGCCGCGCAAGAGTGGAACGCTCGCCGACAGAGCCAGTTGGGCATTCTCTCCATCGCGCGATGAATCGCTCAACGCATTGACGAATTGCACCAGCCCCTTCGCGACAACCTCCCCCCCATACGGCAATTGCTGGCGAACGCCGGCCGTCGCGGTGGCGGTCAGCGCTGAACGATAATCGACATCCGCCTGGCCGCCGTCGTATGCGTATGTCACCGTCGCAAATGGCCGCGGCTCAAACAAATGTCGCTGCAATGTGACATCGAGCGCCCGCAGATAGAGATCATCCATCTGGTTTTTGTACTGACGGCTGTTCTGCACCGCGTACCGCAGCGAGCCAAACAGTTCGAGTCTTATCGCCTCGGCGTTGAGGGACGGCGGCCCATATGGTGCAGCGCGCAGATAGGCGCGGGCCGTGATCGCCTTCATGACCGGGTCATCTTCATCTTCAGGCGCCGCCAGCCGCAGCGTCAGCGCATCGGGTCCATAAGGCCCCACCAGTTCGATCCGGGCAGGCTCAACCGGGGATTTAACCTCCGGCGCCTCGGGAGTAACCGGAACCGGCTCATACTCCCGCGTCGCCGGCCCCGCCGGCGCAACAGGATCGGTTGCGACCTCAGGCGAATATCCGAGCGCCTGCGGCTTGCGCTGCGCGAGAATTTCCGACACCGCGCGATCCGCCGACCGCGCGTAGGAATCGGCCGAACAACCGGAAAGTGTCGATAGCGCGCCAGCCAGCGAGGCAAGCGCCATAAAGCGAAGCATCATCGTTTTGTCCACGGAGCGTCCACTTTAGCAATACGCGCCGGCCATGTGTAGCAGGCGCGGCGTTGAATCGCGGCGCGTTTGCCCTTATTACCACGCCGATGCAAGTGAAATTGCTAGACCTGCAGGCGCAATACCTCACGCTCAAGAATGAAATCCGCCAGGCGATCGACGATCTGTGCGATGCCCAAGCCTTCATTATGGGCCCGGCCGTTCTACGCTTCGAGGAGAATCTGGCGGCCTACTGCGGCGTAAAACATGCGATCGGCGTTTCCAGCGGCACGGACGCCCTTCTGGCTTTGCTGATGGCGATGGACATAAAGCCGGGCGACGAGGTAATCTGCCCCGCCTTCACCTTTTTTGCGACGGCCGGCAGCATCGCACGGTTGGGCGCAGTGCCGGTTTTTGCGGACATCGATCCGCGCACGTTTAACATCGACCCCGCCGACATACAAAGGAAGCTGACTGGCAGAACGAAGGCCATCATGCCCGTCCACCTTTTTGGGCAAATTGCCGACATGCCGGCAATTCACGAGGTCGCAGCGCCCGCCGGTATTGTAGTCATTGAAGACGCCGCGCAGGCAATCGGCGCCAAACAGAACGGCCGCCCGGCATGTTCGATCGGAGCTGCCGGGTGTCTTAGCTTTTATCCGGGCAAAAACCTCGGTGGATTCGGCGACAGCGGCGCCATCTGCACCAATGACGACGCGTTAGCCCAGCAGTGCCGCCTCGTGCGCGAGCATGGATCATCCGACCGTTATTTCCACAAGCTGGTCGGTGGCAACTTCCGCATCGATGCCCTGCAGGCCGCGGTTCTGGACGTAAAGCTGCGTCATCTCGATGCCTGGCACACCGCCCGTCGAACGAACGCGGCGATTTACGACAGCTTGTTCGCGGGAACGCGCGTCGTCACGCCCCACATTGAAAAAGGCAATGAAAGCATCTTCAACCAATATGTGATCCGCGTCCCAAACCGCGACGCCGTGCGCGAACATCTCAACAGCCAGAAGATCGGATCGGCAGTCTATTATCCGCTTTGCCTTCACCAGCAGGATTGCTTCAGCTACTTAAAGGGCAAAGCGGGCGACCTGCCGCAAAGCGAACAGGCCGCCCGCGAAGTTCTGGCGCTACCAGTTTATCCCGAGTTACCACCGGAACAGATTCAGTTTGTCGCGGAGCAGGTGCTGGCGGCCGTCGGCGATTGAGCGACGATTTGCGATCCCGCAATGCCAATCGAGCGGCAGGATTTTTATGCCGCATTACGTACCGTCCGCAACCCGCAACTGCATCCCACCTACCCTGCGAGGACGTCTGCCCGATGAGCGGCCTGAAGCGATTGCCGGCGCCAGCGCGTCGGTGTCAAACCGGTCGCTTGTTTGAACCGACTGGTAAAGTGTGACTGGTGCGCAAATCCGCAGTCTCGGGCGATCTTTTTCAGTTCGCTCTGGCGTTCCATCAGCATTCGCTTCGCCTGCCGCACCTGACAGGCTAGCAAAAAGTGCTTCGGCGTCTGGCCGACGAGTTCAGTAAAACGTCGATGAAAGTGAAACGGGCTCAGATGGGCCTTGCGGGCGATCTCGATCAGTGTCGGGCTGCTGGCGAAGTTTTCACGCATGAACCGCATCGAGGGGAGCAGACGCACCAACTCTTGGTCGGCCGAGA
>JBBQCK010000531.1:0-2511 GCA_038318605.1 Tepidisphaerales bacterium
TGCCGGAACTGAAGATCGCGTCGGTCATGCCGGAGCCAGGGCCTCCCGCGTTTTTGCCACCTCCTGCTCGGCCGGTACGCGACCGCACGCCCCGCCGACCGCCCGCCACTGCCCGGCCCTGACAACCATGTCGCAGACCAAAGCTGAAATCCAGTCATTGCTCGCGCGGGCACATACAGCGCCGCGGCACCGGTTCGGCCAGAATTTCATGATCGATCAAAATCTTGTCCGCGTCATCGCCGACGCCGGCAACATCGACCCCGCCGATCGCATCATCGAAGTCGGCCCGGGCACGGGAACGCTCACCGAGGAACTGCTGGCTCGCGGCGGAGATATTCTGGCGGTGGAAATCGACCGGAATCTTGCTGCGATGCTCCGTGATCGCTTCGCAGGCCGACGTTTTGAATTGATCGAGGCTGATGCATTGCAGTCAAAACACGCGCTATGTCCGCCGCTGGCCGACGCCATCGATGCAGCGCTGGTCGCCGGCCGATCTGTCAAGTTGATTGCCAATCTACCCTATAATATTGCTTCGCCACTGATCATCGACCTGTTGATTCGCGGCGTGCGGCGGCTGGTGTTCACGGTACAGAACGAAGTCGCGCATCGCCTGGTAGCCGGCGCAGGCACCGAGGCGTATGGCGTTCTGAGTATCATGGCACACCTGCTTGGCGACGTTCAGGTGCTCCGGACGCTTTCGCCGCAGGCCTTCTGGCCGGCGCCGGGCGTCGAATCGGCACTTGTCGCGATTGACTCGCGCAATCGACTCGGGCTTCGCGCCGAAGCATTTTCGCGATTCATCCAAAGCATCTTTTCCTTCCGCCGTAAGACGCTCCGCAAGGCGATTGCCGAGGCAGGGCACGACGTCGCGGGCGCTGCCATTGACGTAGGGGTTGATCTGCAAAGCCGCCCTGAAACAATTTCGCCGGATCAGTGGCTGGCGCTGTTCAATGCCGGTAAAAATGGAATCGATATCGCGAGAAAATAGTCGCAAACGCGCGACAGACGGGCTTCGTTTGGCAGGACACGGCCGATTATTTTCCGACTTTCTGGTCGCCCTGTCGCAACGCCGACGGCAGCACGAAACCAATTGCGAGCAAAACGGCAGCCTCTCCGGCGCCCGTCACCATCGATAGCCCGTGCAGCCGGCGAAACTGCGGCGTCTGCGATTCGCCGTTGGCTCGCATTCGGTTGAGTTGCGGCGTCATCATTCCGCTAAACGCGGCCGCCCCGCCGCTTGCGATCATCAACAACACGAACAGCAGCATCAGTGTACGAGAACTCCCCACGCGTATGCGCCAGGCAAATGCCGCCACAACCGCCACACATGCCGCGATGAGCTGGTACCTGCCAAACATCGCAAAAATGCCGGCCGCCACATCGCCCGCCAGGGATTTGTCATGTGGCATCGCGACGAAGAGCGCCTGAATGAAGATCGCAATGGCCACCACCGAGCCAAGCCACATCGCCCAGGTAACCAGAACGATCGATCCCACGATCTGCCGCATACGCCAACTCCAGTCTTCACCCCGTTTAACTTCCCAAATGATTATTATGTACGCGAATGCCGCTTTTCAAAATACGCGCAGCATGGGTCGCACGGCAGGGGTGCTGTCTCTACAATTCGTCACATGCCGGCTGGTGCTTTTCGACTTGCAGTATATCTCGACGAACTGGTGACGCGCCTTCGCGATTTGCTGCCGCTGGCGGTCGAACAGGGGGAAAAGGACGCCATCCACCAGGCGCGCGTGGCGACGCGCCGTCTGAAGGCGGCGCTCGATCTGCTCGAGCCAGCACTGCCCGACGAGCAGCGCAAGAAATTTGGCAGGATTCTCCGCAAACTCCGTCGCCGCCTCGGGCCGCTCCGCGATCTGGATGTCATGATGGGCCACCTTGGCGATTTCCGTCCGGGCCGGCGCAGTGAGCGCGCGCTGCAATGGGCGATCGCCCAAATGAGCGCCGAGCGGCAAACGCACTATGCCGAGTTGCGATCCGAAAGCCCGGCCGGCCCGCTCGCGGAAAAGCTCGCCGCGTGGTGGGGCCTTCGCGGTGACATCGAGGCTGGCCGGGATCGAGCCGATGCGTTGCTCGCGGGCGCTGTGCGCTTCCGCGCTGATGATTTCAACCGCCGGGCCGATCGCATCGCCGCGATCTTTTCGGGCGCCGCCGCCGCCGCTGATACCGTCGCGTCATCATCGCCGGCCAACCTTGAAGCAAATTCGCCGCCCGATACCGATCCCCACGCGTTGCGCATCGCCGGAAAGGCGCTTCGATATACATTGGAAATGGTCAAAGTTGAGTTGGAACTGAACACTGGCGCCGCCACGCGCCTGTTCAAGAAAATGCAGGATCACCTCGGCCTATGGCATGACTATGCCCTGCTCGCGGAAAAAATGTTACGTCTGGCCATCGAATCGCAACTTGCAGTGCATGACAGCGACCTGCTGCGGCAGGTGCTCGCGCTGGCGGCCAATGTGCTTACCCGCGCCGATCGCGAAATGGTGCGGTTTG
>JBBQCK010000532.1:0-2510 GCA_038318605.1 Tepidisphaerales bacterium
CGAGCGCCTACGAAAAAGCCCGCGCGCGCCAACTCGCCCGCCGCACAGCCCGAGTGATAGCGGACACCGGCTCGCTGTCGACACGAAAATCAGGCAAACCCCTCCGATTGACGGCGTCGCGCGGCGGCTTCCGCTCTATAATTCTCATGTTGATTCCACGGCGGGCGGCAAGCTGTATCCAGGCGGAGGTGCAGGACGTGCGCGCATTAAGTACCTGCAAAGCCTTGAAGGAGAACGCCCCGCGATGAGTTATGAAGTCGATCTGCGTGCTTATGGGATTTCCGTGCCCGAAACCCATGTCAACGCCCCCGTTGCCAAACTTTATGAATATGGAGTGAAATTCGACCAGGCGGAAATTACCACAAGCGGAGCGCTCTCGTCCAGCTCGGGCGAGAAGACCGGACGCAGCCCGATGGACAAGCGGATCGTCAATGACCCGGCCAGCCAGCGCGACATCTGGTGGGGAACGATCAATTTCGAGTTGCCCGAAAGCAGCTTCGTTCAACTGCGCGACCAGGCGATCGCGTTTCTTGGCGGGCAACATCGACTGTACGTCGTCGATGGTTTCGCCGGTTGGGATCCGAAGCGGCAGCTCAAGATCCGCGTGATCTGCGCGCGTCCCTACCACGCGCTGTTCATGCACAACATGCTCATTCGCCCCACGGCCGACGAACTTGCCTCGTTCGGAAAGCCCGACTACGTCATTTACAACGCCGGCCAGGCGCCGGCCGATCGCCGCACGCCCGGGGTGGGCTCGGCCACGAGCGTGAGCATCAGCTTCGAACGGGGTGAATTCGTGATCCTGGGAACCGACTATGCCGGCGAGATGAAGAAGGGGGTTTTCACGCTGATGCACTACCTGATGCCCAAACAGGGCGTGCTCAGCATGCACTGCTCGGCCAACGAGGGACCGCGCGGCGACGTTTCGCTGTTCTTCGGTCTATCGGGCACGGGCAAAACCACGCTCTCGGCCGACGTGGCGCGGCAGCTGATTGGCGACGACGAGCACTGCTGGACCGACGACGGAGTGTTCAACATCGAGGGAGGCTGTTATGCCAAGTGCATTCACCTCTCGGCCGAAAAAGAGCCCGAGATCCATGCCGCGATCCGTTTCGGCACGATCCTCGAAAACACCGTGCTGGACGAAGCGACGCGTGAAGTGGATTTCGACGACGCGTCACTGACGGAAAACACGCGGGCGGCGTATCCGATCGAGTTCATTCCCAATGCCAAAATCCCCTGCCTGGCGGGGCATCCGTCCAACATCCTATTTCTGACGTGCGACGCATTCGGAGTATTGCCACCAGTCAGCCGGCTGACGCCGGAACAGGCGATGTACCACTTCATCAGCGGATACACGGCCAAGGTGGCGGGCACCGAGATGGGCGTTCACGAGCCTCAGGCCACGTTCTCAGCCTGCTTCGGCGCCGCGTTTCTCGTCTGGCACCCCACCAAGTATGCCGAAATGCTGGCCGAACGACTGCGCGGCCATCAGGCGCAGGCCTGGCTGGTCAACACTGGCTGGTCGGGCGGCGCGTATGGCACGGGCAGCCGCATCAAGTTGGCCCATACGCGCGCCATCATCGACGCCATCCACGACGGCGAACTGGCCGACGCGCCGACCGATGAAGATCCGATTTTTGGTTTGGCCATCCCGCGGCAAGTCAGCGGTGTGCCCAGCGAAATCCTGCGGCCGGAACAGACCTGGAGCGATCCGGGGGAGTATCGCGCCGCAGCCGAAAAACTGGCCGCTCTGTTCAATCAGAACTTCCGTCAGTACTCCGCAGCGGCGAGCCCCGCGGTGAAGTCGGCCGCTCCGCGCGTCGCGCAGCCGGCGCGGGTCTAGCCGCGGTCGGCTAGAACGGCGGTCATGCACGCGTGTCAAAAGCCATACACGCCGGCCGACCAAGAATTATATGGTGCGACGACGGTGCTCCGCGGCCCCCATCAATGATAACGGCGCATGGAGCCCTCCTAAGACTAAAGCATCGCGGCACGCTTGCGAGCTTTCTCAATCTGCTAGTCTTCGAGCAAGTCGGCGGTGACCACGCGCGGGTGGCGACGGCCGAACATCAAGTTGCTGGCGGCGCCCTCGTGTTCGGGCGTATCGAACAGGACGTGACCGAATTCGTGCGCCAAGATTCGGCCGGAGAATCCGGCGATCGCGCCTTCAACCTTTTGGCCGGAGACGATGGCGATGCGCCCGCCTCCCCAACCCCCTTCGTCCGACGGAAGATCGTACACGAAGCCTGCGGCGATTCCGCTGCGCGGTCGCAGGCGATTCACAAAGGCAATCCACATCCCGTCTTCGTCGGCCGGAACCGCCTCGCTTCTTTTCGCGATGGTAACGGGTATGAACTCAATCATTGCCTGGGCCCAAACCGCGTTGGCGCCGGCAAAGGCTTCGTAGATGTCCTCGACGGACCAAAACGATGTGACCGCGAGTCCGTTTGCCAGCGACTTTAATTGCTGTCCTTTGGCGGCCGCCGCCGGTTGCCGAGGATCCGACA
>JBBQCK010000533.1:0-2504 GCA_038318605.1 Tepidisphaerales bacterium
ATGAACTTCGCCTGAAGGGTGACGACGCCGTCCACGAGGAAAACACCCATGACACGCTCGCCTTCAGCGTCGCCGAGCCACAGAACGAGACCGGACAGACCACCATGGACGAGGCGCTCCTGACACAGGTAGCGGTCGCCAGCGGCGGGGCGTTCTTGCGAGAGGAAGACCTCTATAAGCTCCCCCGCCTCCTCGGCAGCGGCAAGGAAATCACCCGCAGTTCCATGGATGTCGAGCTTTGCTTCACCTGGATGTACCTGCTGCTGCTCCTGATCCCCCTGACGGCCGAGTGGGTGATTCGCAAGACCGTTCAACTTAAATAGGCAATGCAGTAAACGCGGTACGTCAAAACTGCGATCGGGCGAATTTTACATCCCCATCTCCCCGGTTTTTCAAGCGAACTATTACGCTCTAATCCCATTCCAGCCCAATAATCCTCAAGATTGCAGTGCCGGCGGGACGATGAGTTACTACGGCTTGCCCGGTTTGGGCGCGCAACGACAATATGACCAGCCGACGGAGCGGCGGTAGGCAGGAACCCGGCTGGCCTGGACCATGGAAGGTGCGATATGCGTTCGATTGCGATAATCAATCAAAAGGGCGGTTGCGGTAAAACAACCACCAGTATCAATCTCGCGGCCTGTCTGGCGCGGCTTGGCCACAAAACATTGCTGATGGACCTCGATCCGCAAGGCCATTGCGGCGTCGGACTTGCCGTTCCCGAGGAACAAATTGAGCGCACGACATACGATGTGCTGATCGACGAATGCGACGGCCACCCGGCAAAAGTGAATGAGGTTGTCTGGCAGATCGCCAGCGACTTTGATCTTTGTCCTTCGTCGATCAAGCTCGCGGCTTTTGAGCAGGTCTTTGCCGGCCGGCCCGGCCGTGATGAGCGCCTTCGTCACGCCCTGGAGTCAGTATCGAGCCAGTATGAATGGTGCATCATCGACTGCCCGCCGAGCGTCGGGCTGCTGACATTTAACGCGCTACGCGCCGCCGACGAGGTGCTGGTGCCGGTCGAAACAGGCTTCTTCAGCCTGCACGGGCTTTCCAAAATGATGGAAACGCTCGAACTGCTCAAGGAACAGTGCAATTCCGAAGTGCGCGTGCGCGTGCTGCCAACGCTGTACGACACCCGCACTAAGCTTGCCCGCGAAGTGCTCCAGGAATTGCGGGCGAAGTTCCGCGATTCGCTTATGCAGAGCACGATCAACTTCAACACCAAGCTCAAGGAGGCCGCCAGTTTCGGCCAGCCCATCACGGAATACGACCCCGGCTCGCGCGGCTACAAGGATTTTGTAAACCTTGCCCGCGAGTTGATGGGCCATCGCCCGCTAGACGTCGATGGGCAGAAGGATAAACTTTCGCGCCCGGCGGAGTTGGTTCAGCGCGCCAAGCAGTTGGCCCAGCTCAGTAACATTCAGTTTGGCCGGCCCGCGGCGTCGCCGGCGCCGGTGGCTCAGCCCGCTCTTGTCGGCGCGCTGCGCGGCAGCATGTTGCCGGACACCGCCGTTGCGGTCGCTGATGCACTTGAGCAGCACGAAATCGACCATGCCGACACGGCCGGCATGACCATCGACGAAAAACTTGAAGCGTTCTACGGCGTGCGTCATACCGATGGCGGCGTCATCTTCAGCACGCGTTTCGATCGCGCCCACCAGGTAATGATTGCGGGCGATTTCAACAACTGGTCGCCAATCGCAACGCCGATGCAGGCCGGCCGCCACCCGGGCGAATGGAATATGCGTCTGCCGCTGACCAAGGGGCGATACCGCTATCGCTTCATCGTTGACGGCCGGTGGCTCAACGATCCATACAACACCGAGGTTGAGGTCAACCAGTTCGGCGAGCTCGACAATATCGTCGAAGTGGCCTGAACGCTGGTTTGCCTGGTTTTCTTCATTGTTCCCGCGGTTGTTTGCCCCAAGGTGTGCGTCATGTCGGAAGAATCCAAACCCAGGCGGAGCCTGAGCGACATCAGTCATCTTTTTCTCGACAGCGTGCGCCAGCGCCAGACCGGCAACGCCCCACGCCCCCAGCGCACCCCGCCGACGCCGCCGCGCGGCAACAATGGCGATCCGAATGATCGTGCCGATCGCCGCAATCGCGACGACGTTTCCATCGACCTTACGCCCGAGGAATTCGCCGCTGTTTTTGGCGAGCCGGCCGGGAAGCAGACGCCCGCGCGCAACGATGACCGCGCCAATGCCCGGGATGACAATCAGACGGCGGCATTGCCGAACGAATTGCCTGCCGATCAGTCCGCGGTGCCGCCGGTGGCCGCGGTCATCGCATCTCATCTCAATGGCAGGCAGTTTGACCAGGTAAAACGACTTGCCCGTCATTATGCCAGTGGCGGTCAGCGCATCGGCCTCATCGAAATCGACGTAAACGAATTTCGTCTGATGCGATTTGACGGCAGCTTTGGCGCCCGCGCAGGCGACGATTCCGACACTGTTGAATCTGATGCGCTCGATGCGCGTCTGATGCGCGACGCACTG
>JBBQCK010000534.1:0-2487 GCA_038318605.1 Tepidisphaerales bacterium
GGAAATTCAGTCAACGCATCGCGTATCGCAGGCCCGGGCGAATGAGCTGGACCTCGACGTCAAGAGCCGCGCCGAGCACATCGAGAAGCTCCGCGCCCAGCAGCAAAACGCCAAGAATCATCGGGAATACTCCGCGTTTCTGAGTGAGATCAACGCAGAAAAGACCGATCGCGAAAAAATCGAGGAAGATTGGCTGAAGCGAAGCGAGGAGGCCGAGCAGCAGGCGGAGCAGGTCAAAGATCTGCAGGCGCACTTGGAGTCCGAATCGACGAAGCTCGCCGAGATCAGGGCGCACCTTGCGGACAAACTCAATGCACTGAGTGATGAAGTCGAGCAACTGAAGCCCGAGAGGGCCACGGCCGCGGCCTTGGTGCCAGCGATGGTTCTGCAAATGTTCGATCGAATGGCCGAGCGATTTGACGGCGAAGCCGTAGCGGCAGTCGGCAAGCCGGATCGACGGCGCGAGGAATATGTCTGCATGGCCTGCCACATGGATCTCGTCGCCGACGTGTACAACCGTCTGCACACCCGCGATGAGGTGATGCCTTGTCCAAGCTGCCGACGTCTGCTGTACATTCCCGCCGACCTCCCGCCCGAGACGGCGGTGAACCAGCCAAAGGAGAAGCGCGAGCCCCGCGCCAAGCGCGTTGGTGCCGCAACCCGGCGCGGCGAATCGGCGGTGGACGTCAGTCGATCGATTTCCGCAGATCCATCGACAGAGGAAAGCGTTTCCCCCGCACCCGCCGCCGACACACAGCTAGCCCCGCCCGCCCCTGAACCGGCAGGCCCGGCCGATATCGATGGCGCGAACAATTCCGCCGAGGCGCCCATGTCAGCGCCGCAGCAGGATGAAATCAGCTCCACGCAGGCATAAGTTTCCACTGCCCCGCCCGGCGTACACCGGCTCGTCGAACGAACCCCACTGCCGCTAAGTGCATCGCTGGGCCGGCCGGCCGGTTACAACACAGGCAAAAACGAACGGTGGGCCTTCCGGCATTGACGCCAAACACGTACTGAAGCTCGAATTTCGCGCGTCGTTGGCCGAGCATCGTGCCGTCGCCTTTTCGAAAATCCATGCACTCGAATGGTAAAGCCCTGACATTGGCGCCGACTGGCTTCGTGGCATGCACGGGCTAACGGGATCATGTCGCCGAACAGTTGCCAACCGATTGACGGACAGGCCGTGGGTGCCCTTCGTCTGGTAGGCGGCGCAGGCGTCAGTCGATGCGCGCCAGCAAATTGACCTGGCCCAGATCGCGCAGAATCGCGGGCTTAGGATCGACCCGCGTAAGAGTATGCCCAATGCGCCAGATTTGATATCGCGGATTGGTGCCGAGGATCAGCCGTAGCGGCTCGTCGGCCGAGGTGTTCGACGCCTCGGCGGTCCGGGGATTGTTTTCCAATATTAGTGCTGGTGGTTGATCCGATTGCAGCAGGCGTGTCATGCCGGAAATGGCCAGCGCCTCGGCGCCTTCGATGTCGAGCTTGATCAGGTCGGGTCGGGTACCCGCCAGCCGCTCATCGAGCCGCACGGTTGGCACGACGGTCTTGAGTGTTGGCCGGCCGGATTCGGCGAAAAGGGTCGAGCAACCGTGGTTCGCACCGGCATCCTGATAAAAGTGGATGGTGGCTTGTCCGGCGTGGTCGGAGAGCGCTTCGGCGTGGACATTGACCCGGCCGGCCAGTCCATTTTCCTTGAGGTGGGCTTTCAGACGTCGCAAATTGTCTGGCTGAGGCTCGAAGGCGTCGATGCGGCCTGATTCGCCCACACGCCGGGCGGCCATCAGGGTGAAATAGCCGATGTTGGCGCCGCCATCGACGAAATGCGCGCCGGGTTTGAGTAGTTGCTTTATCCAGCGCGCCGTGTCGAGTTCGTAAAGGCCAAACGCCATGCAGCAATCGGGATAGACGCCCAGATCGAGGCGCATGCGGATTCTGTCGGGCGTGATGAAGTCGTCCGTCCAGCGCGATGTCCGGCGAAGCCTTCGCGCCATGCGGACGAGGCGATAGGCACCCCGGCCAGTGGGGGCGACGCGGCTGTATGCGCGAAGCGCGCTTTCGGCGACTGCATGCAACATGGTAATCAGGCGGTTTTTGCCTCAGCGGCGGACGGCGCGGCGATGCCGTGCTCGTGCTGCAGGTGATATTCATACGCATCCACGATTGCATGCCATGTGGCATCAATGATATTCGGGCTGACGCCGATGGTGCCAAACAGCTCTCGCTTGCCGTCGTCGCCGGTGCGCTTCCAGTCGATGACCACGCGCACGCTGGCATCCGTTTCGTCGCGATTGTTGATGACCCGCACTTTGTAGTCGGTCAGATGCACGTCGGCGACGCTTGGGAAATGATGCAGCAGAGCGATGCGTAGTGCCGCATCGAGCGCCGCAACCGGGCCGGAACCTTCGGCAACGCGGTGCTCGACTTGCCCGCCGACGCGCACCTTGACGCTTGCTTCCGCCAGTGGCGATTCGCTGTCGGAGCGCA
>JBBQCK010000535.1:0-2480 GCA_038318605.1 Tepidisphaerales bacterium
CAACAGCAGATCGCTGGCGCGGACGATGATGCTGCCGCTGCCGGCGCCATCGACTGACACTACGGTTTTCCCATTGATGCGAATCGGACCGGCGGCGCTGGATGGGCTGACGCCAAAATCGCTGGCCGGAGATAGTGCATCAAGATCGATGGTTGCGCCATCGCCCGCCGCCACGAGGTTGATCCTTCCATCAGGGGCTTCGACGGTGGCGCGATGCAGGCGAAGACTGCCGCCGATGAGGGATATCCGTTTGCCGGTGGCGACCTGAAGTGTTGCGGATTCGATGGAGACGGCTTTGGCGCGAGCGCCGGAGAGAAATCCGAAAGCGGCCGGCGGGGCGCTGGTCAGAATCGACTGGGATGGCCTAATTGCCTTGAAAACACCTCCATCGGGAAGTGCGATCTGGCTGGCGGTGGTTGCGGCAAAGGAACCGGATATATCGAGTGATGCGCCATCGCCAAAAATGACGCCAGCGGGATTTATAAGATAGAGGTTGGCGTCAGTGATGGTGCAGCGCAGTGTTCCGTTGATGTGGGATGGCTGATTGCCGGTGACCCGGGCGAGGACGTTTTGAACATTCGTCGGCCCGGAAAAAGTGGCCGATTCGCCAGCGGAGAGTTCGAACCGGGAGAACGAGTGGAAAAGATTGCCGCCGCGAATCGCACCGGCGCTGCTGTCGATCGCGAAATTTGGTCCGGAAATCGCGCCAGACGGGCCAAGGGTGCCATCACGCACGACGGTGCCAGCCGCGGAATTGAGCGCGCCGGCCGCCATCAGCAGGAGTGCGCCCGATCGGGCCGGCCATCGGCAGGACTGCGCGGCTGGAATTTGCCTCATCCGGCTGGAGATTTTACTGGTTTACACAGGGGGCGATACATCAACTTTTTGTTATCCCGTTATTTTCTTGGGCATCGGCGCCATTGACCCGTAGAATGCCGCCACGCATGGGTTTGATGTCGTACCTCACCGGGGCGCTCCCTGGAGCGCTGGTTCTGCTGGGCGTGGTCTTTCTTGCTGGCTGCGGCCCGCAACGAAATGTCACCGTCATCCGCGAGCGCCTTGAGCGCCCATGGGTGGACGGACGCGGTGTCGCCGCGTTTGCGCTCGATGATGAAAAACCGTGGGTGGATGCCGCTGCTCTGGCGCAGTCGCTGGATGCGGGGGCACGCGGTGCATTTGAATTTTCGGACGATGCGCCGATCGCAAAGCTTGAAGGTGCGGAAATTGCGGATGGGCTGACGCATGTAGACGACTTCCGGATCGATCTGGCCGGCGCACGCATGCGGGTTGATCGCCGGCCGTCGAAGGTTGCGATCACGCCCCATTCGCCAGTCGTGCTGACGGCGCGGCATTTGTCTTTGGCGGCCGACCCGATTCACATGGGGCCGGGGCAGATTCATCTGAATTTTTCCGCGGAGAATGCGCGGTTTGAGCGCCATCATTTCAAAAATGACGATCGGCCCGCGCTGGTGATGTCGGATGCTTCGAGCGCGACCGTACGCATGAGCGTCTCTCGCGCCGACATGGAGGCGATCATGGTCGAGGCGGCCAATCGCGTGGCCGGGCCGGTGCGGGTGCGAAAGGTGAATATCCATCTGCAGGCGCTGCACGATGGCAGAACGGTGCTATGGGAATTGACGCTCGACACACGCGTGGCATTTCTGCCCGCGATATTGCACATCAAAGGCCGGGCCGACATCGATGCATCGATGGATGCGACATTGTCTGACATGAGCTGCCAGGGGGATGACGTGCTGGGACCGCTGATGGCAAAACTTGTCTGGCCGGCGCTGGGCAAATATGAAGGGAAAACCCGGCCATTGATGACGTTCGGGCAGGGAGGGCTGCGCGTGGTTGACGCGCACGTCACCTCTGGCGACATGTTCACGCTGGAAGCTGAATTGTCGCAATGATGGCGAGAGGGTTGTGCGATGGAGCGGCGGCGGGGCGAACAGGTCAGAAATCTATCTTTCGCTCAGGGCCCTCGCCGTGATACCAGCGGCCGGCCTTGAGCGCGATTTTCGACAGGCCCGTTCCGCGGCAATCGGCGATGAGTTGCTTTTGCAGCCCGGCCAGGAGCAGCCCCTTCAATTCGTAGAGATGCGATGAACTATCGACCAGAATAGTCAGCGTTCCGCGATGAAACGATTCGATTGAACAATGTTCGAGCATCGCCGGCGGCGCGGCGATGGAAAACGCCTCGGCCACCTTCACGAGGCGCGTCTGACGCTTCTGCACCGAATGCTTGAAGAAACCGACCATCGTCTCGCCAAATTTCTCGGCCGGCGCGGGGGTTACGCGCTTGAAGCGTTGCAGACGCTTGAGTTCTTCCGCGAGCGCATACTCCTGTCGCGAATCCATCAGCTTAATTTGTCGCACGACGGCGGCGAACGCAAGGCGGCGCGACGAATCTGTGCGCGATGGGTTCGTAAGGCGGGCGGGCTGCACCCATACGGTAAGCGGGGAACGCGGCCTATTCT
>JBBQCK010000536.1:0-2480 GCA_038318605.1 Tepidisphaerales bacterium
AAACCTCGTCCGGCCGCACACGCGTCAACACCTCGCGCATGCCCGTGCCATCGACCAGGTCGCCGTAATGCAAAAACAGCCGCGCTCGATCCTCGTGTGGATCCTGATAGAGATGCTCGATTCGGTCGGTATTGAAGCTTGAACTGCGGCGAACAATGCCGTGAACTTCATATCCCTTGCCAAGCAAAAGCTCAGCGAGGGACGAACCGTCCTGCCCGGTAATGCCGGTAATCAATGCTTTTCGATGCGTCGCGTTCATGGGCGCTCCTGTGCATGGCGCCCGGAATGGGGCGCGGTGCTGTAAGGGCATATCGGCCGGTCGTTTCGGTCGCTTTATGCGATCGACAAGATACCGATTCCGTACAGCCGAGCGTGGTTGGCTGAAACTTTCCGCAGATTGCGCTATCCAATCCCCGTTGCGGTGATAAAATACACCAGCCAGCCACTGTTTTCACGGAGATTGCATGTTCCGCTCGAAAAATCGACGCCATTTCGCGTTCCTAGCCGCCATTGCGGCCGGCGCGTTATCGGCGTCGCCGCAGAGCCGCGCCCAGGTTGTCGTGGTTCCCCCATTTAATTCCAACGGTGTTGCCACGTTCGATCCGGTCATCGACACAGTGCAAAGCGGTGCCCTACTCGACGCTCAGGCCACAGTCTCAGCGGATCGAAAATATGTAACCCTGACCATGCGGCCGCAACTTTCGACTGTTATCGCATTCTTCACATTCCAATTTCAGGGCGATCCAAACCAGGCTTTTGTCGGCAATCCACTCCCGGCCAATGGCGCGGCAAATGGTGGCGCGGTAGGCGGAGCCAATAGCGGCACCAACATCGGCGCGGCGAAGCCCAAGCATCGGCCTTTATCCACGCACGCCACGCCCGCCGTCGGCGGCGGCGGTGGCGGTGGCGTCCAACCCGCATTTCAGCCCGGTATGCCAGTCCTGACCGAGCCGCTGCGCGAAAATCCGCTCGCACGCACCGGTATGACCCGCATCGAATAGCGCCGCCGGCTACGATTTGCGCTTTAAAATCATCTTCGACCTTCCCATCAGCAGGGTAGCTGGCGAATAATGGAAGGTCATGGCTGAACAACCTCCCCAGGATTCCAACCCCGCATCGCCCGATTCAAACGCCGATCTGCCGGCTGATTCCAAACCTGCGCCAGCGCCGCCAAAGCGCCGCAAGCGCCGCTGGATTCTTAAATCGGTTATCGCGCTGCTTCTGCTGGTCATTCTGCCGGTGGCCCTCGCCCCGACCATCGCCAGCACGTCGCCGGTGCGCCATTATGTGCTCGATCAGGTCAACGCCCGTCTTAACGGTACCCTCGAAGTCGATGACTGGAGTGTCGGCTGGTTCGGTGGCATGAAGATCGAAGGCGTGCGCATCAAGGACGACAAACAGCGCCTGATCTTCGAAGCCCCCCTGATCAAAACCGACCTCACGCTGCTCAACGCAGCCCGGCAAAACTTCAAACTCGGCGAAACCCGCGCGCAGAACGTCAGCTTCTGGATGATCAAATACGCCGACGGAACCAACAACTTCCAGCGCCTGGCTAAACGTCCGGATCATTCATCCGCGCAACCCAATCCAAACCCGGCAAAGCCATCCGCGCCGGCGAGGCCCGCAACTCCTTCAAAGACAGTGAAATTTCCCAATGTCTCCATGAATCTTCTGGCGGACGCCCACGGAAGCATCGAGCAGGAAGGCCAAGCCACCCTCCACGTTGTCGGCGCCAAGCTCTCGATGAATTTGGCCGGCACCAACGAACCCCTGGAAAATTCCGCCGAGCTTGATCTTCGTGTAAACGACGGCGCAGTAGGCCACCTCAAGGTGAGCGGTACGCTAGACGCCATCGATGACTATCAACTCGCGCTCAACACCCTCAATGCCCGCGAAGTCTTCGAGCTGAACGGATTGGACGCTGCCAGCCTCAAGCCGTTCCTTCCGCCGCTAACGGTGCTGGAAGGTCTCGCGGGTACGACCGACGGCAAGTTCACGCTCGTCGCAACCGATGGCCGACAGATGGTGCTCGAAGGGGGAGTGAAATCTCCTCAAATGACCATCGGCGGCACCTTCCCTCGCCCAGCCTCCGCGACACAGCCGGCCGGCACCATTCACGAAACCTACGCCTGCGCCCTCGATTTCAGCGTTCCCCGCACGGTGATAGACGCCCCCGATGGCTTCTCAACGCCAGCCACGATGCACATCCGGACCGGCGATGGAACGCCCGCCAACGGCATCAGTCTTTCGTTCGACCATGGGCACTTCAACCTGTCGGCCGATAGTTCCATCGCCGCGCTGATGGAAGCCGCCCAGCGCCGCCGCCCGGGGGCCACAGGAAGAGTCGATGTGGAGGCCAAAGTTGATCTAGCCGCCATCGCGTCCAGCGTTCCCCACGCATTCGCCCTTCGCGAGGACCTCACGCCCCAATCCGGCGTACTTAGGTCCGAGACGCACCTCGCCTTCGCGTCCGATCGAAC